>NZ_JBIQOE010000219.1:0-4349 GCF_047739415.1 Mesobacillus sp.
ATCTCCAGTAAATGATAAAAAACAACAAATTTCGAGGGTTGCACTTTTTTATAAATCCTCAGAGCCTAGAAAATACTGGATACAAACAAAAAAAGCGGAAAATCCGCTTTTAAATATTTTTATCTTTTGAAATTCCACTCATCAGATTCGTACTTATTTTTTGCCAGTGTATTTACATAATCTAATTCATTATCACTTAAAGTGTATGGCTCCAAAATAATTCCCAAGCCATCTTCAAAACCTTCCTTGAATGCTTTCTTCGCTTCTTCAAGATTAATCTCACGGTTGCTGATCTCATTAATGGCAACAGCTTTCGTTTTAAAGGCCTTCTGCATTCTCTCCTTAACTCGGTCATTCGGATACTTGAATAAACTGAAAAGCTTATCCTCATCTAAATCAAGCAAAATAGAACCATGCTGAAGGATAACCCCTTTTTGCCGGGTCTGGGCGCTGCCTGCCACTTTTCGTCCCTCAACCACAAGCTCATACCAGCTTGGTGCATCGAAACAAACTGCCGACCGCGGGTTTTTCAGTGCTTCTTTTTCAGAAGAAGTTTTCGGTACGGCAAAATAAGCTTCCAGTCCTAACTTCTGGAACCCTTGTAAAATACCTTCCGATATCACCCGGTATGCTTCTGTTACTGTCTTTGGCATTTCAGGGTGTTCTTCAGTAACGATTACGCTGTATGTTAGTTCATGTTCATGCAGAACGCCCCGGCCGCCAGTAGGTCTCCTTACAAAACCAAGACCGTGCTGCTTCACAGCCTCCATATCAATTTCTCTTTCAATCCTTTGGAAATAACCCACTGAAAGAGTTGCCGGGCTCCAACCATAAAAACGGACCACTGGAGGAATTTTTCCTGCACCATGCCAATCAAGCAAAGCCTCATCCAGCGCCATGTTAAAAGAAGGTGAACAGTTTCCTGAATCAATAAATCCCCATACCTCTTTATTCATACAATTTTTACCCCATTTAAAATAGTTTAAAGCTAAGATTTTTTTAGTCTAACAAAATAAAATTCAAAAGCAAAGCAAGTTGATTTAAAGAAATTTATTAATTTCCTTTGCTCTCTGCCATGAAGGCTTATATAATTAAAAGTGCTCAGCTAAGCTTGAAAGGAGAAATATGTTTTGGATACTCTTATCTTTTTAATCGTCCTAACAGTTGCGGTTATTCTTTACTCTGTGTTTATGTATTTCCGCCAGAAGAAAATCCTCAAGACCCTGACAGAGGAAGAATTTATTGCAGGTTATCGTAAAGCGCAGCTAATCGATGTCCGTGAACCAAATGAATTCGCTGGTGGACACATTTTAGGCGCCAGAAATATCCCGCTTACCCAGCTTAAGACACGCCTGAAGGAAATCAGGCCGGACAAGCCGGTCTACCTTTACTGCCAGAGTGGTTCCCGCAGCGGACGTGCTGCACAGCTGCTTTACAAAAAAGGCTATAAGGACTTGAACCACCTACAAGGCGGCTTCAAAAAATGGGGCGGAAAAGTCAAAGCTAAATAAGCAATAATCCCATAAAATTACCCCTCAGCATGGTTGCTGGGGGGTTTAGCTATTTTTAATAATATGAATTTTGGGTTTGCACCAGGACCAGACAGATTTTCATTAATTCCCTCCAAACCTGTCTGAAGTTGCACCATGTTCGGACAGCTTCTCTCTGATTTCCTTCAAATCCTGTCTGAAGTTGCACCATGTTCGGACAGCTTCTCTCTGATTTCCTTTAAACCTGTCTGAAGTTGCACCATGTTCGGACAGCTTTTCTTTAATTCCCTTTAAACCTGTCTGAAGTTCTACCAAGTTCGGACAGCTTTTCTCTGATTCCCTCCAAACTTTTCACTGATTTCCTTTAAACCTGTCTGTAGTTGCACCAAGTTCGGACAGCTTTTCACTAATTGCCTCCAAACCTTTCCGAAGTTGCACCAGATTCGGAAAGCTTTCCTCTGTTTTATCAAGTCTTTTCGAAGTCCTCCTTGATATTGCCACTAAAAAAAAGAATCAATACAAAAAAGCCCTGCCATTAACAACTGGCAGGACTTCTATCGTTTCTATTCTGCTTTCTGGTAGCGCAAGATTGGCTTCCTTGCAGCTGTTGTTTCATCCATTCGGCCTACTACTGTGGAGTGTGGCGCATCCTGGACGATTTCTGGATTCTCTTCTGCTTCCTTTGCGATTTGGATCATCGCATCGATGAAGGCATCAAGAGTTTCCTTGGATTCTGTTTCTGTTGGCTCGATCATGATTGCCTCTTCCACATTCAATGGGAAGTAGATTGTCGGCGGATGGTAGCCGAAGTCAAGCAGGCGTTTGGCGATATCCAATGTGCGGACGCCAAGCTTCTTCTGGCGTTTGCCGCTTAGGACGAATTCGTGCTTGCAGTGCCTGTTGAATGGCAGGTCGTAATACTCTGCAAGCCTTCTCATCATATAGTTCGCATTCAGCACAGCATACTCCGTAACAGCCTTCAGGCCATCTGGACCCATTGTGCGGATATACGTATAGGCGCGGACATTGATGCCGAAGTTGCCATAGTATGGCTTAACCCTTCCGATTGATTGCGGACGGTCGTAATCAAACTTATAAACGCCATCCTGCTTTGTCACGATTGGCTTTGGCAGGAATGGAATCAAGTCTGCTTTTACACCGACTGGTCCTGAACCTGGCCCGCCGCCGCCGTGTGGTCCTGTGAATGTCTTATGAAGGTTCAAGTGAACCACATCAAAGCCCATGTCGCCAGGGCGTGCCTTGGACATAACAGCGTTCAGGTTCGCTCCATCATAGTATAGCTTTCCGCCTGCACTGTGGACGATTTCAGCCATTTCAAGGATATTTTCTTCGAATAGACCAAGAGTGTTCGGGTTAGTCAGCATCAATGCCGCTGTATCTTCACCGACAACCTTCTTAAGGTCTTCTAAATCAACCAGACCGTTTTCATCTGATTTTACAGTGATCGTTTCAAAACCAGCTACTGTTGCGGATGCTGGGTTTGTTCCGTGAGCAGAGTCAGGAACGATTACCTTCGTACGTTTGTCGTCACCATTTGCTTCATGATAAGCACGGATCATCATCAAGCCTGTCCATTCACCGTGTGCACCAGCTGCAGGCTGAAGAGTCACCTCGTCCATGCCAGTGATTTCAATCAAGTGTTCCTGTAGGTCGTACATCAATTCAAGTGCACCCTGGACAGAACTTTCATCCTGCAATGGATGCAAATGTGCAAAACCATTGAAGCGGGCAACATTTTCATTCATCTTCGGATTGTACTTCATAGTACATGATCCTAGCGGGTAGAATCCTGAATCAACGCCGTGGTTGCGCTTGGATAATGCTGTGTAATGGCGCATGATATCAAGCTCGGAAGCCTCAGGAAGTTCCGGTTCTTCTTCACGAAGGAATCCTTCAGGCAACAGCTCGGATAGGTCGGCTTCTGGAACATCCATTTCTGGCAGGCTGTAGCCGACACGGCCCGGTGTGCTTAATTCAAAAATGAGTGGCTGATCTTCCTTATGCATTGATATCCCCCATTTCCTTTACAAACGTATCGATTTCTTCTTTTGTTCTTAATTCAGTTATCGCAACAAGCATGTGGTTTTCAAGATTGGAATCATCACGTCCAAGGTCATAGCCACCGATTATGCCTTTTTCAAGAAGCTTTTGGTTTACTTCTTTTACCGGGTTATTCAGCTTGACGACGAACTCATTGAAGGTAGGACCTTCAAATGCAATTTCAAAGCCATTTTCTTTAAAAGCCTTTTTCGCATAATGAGCTTTTTGTATATTGGCCACAGCCATTTCACGAACGCCTTTTTTGCCGAGAGCTGTCATCGCTACTGAGGCAGCAAGTGCATTCAAAGCCTGGTTCGAACAAATGTTGGATGTCGCTTTATCACGGCGGATATGCTGTTCTCTCGCCTGAAGCGTCAATACGAATCCGCGGCGTCCCTGGTCATCCTTCGTCTGGCCGACAAGTCTGCCTGGAACCTTTCTCATTAGTTTCCCAGAAACAGCGAAGTACCCACAGTGAGGGCCGCCGAATGCTGTTGGGATACCGAAAGGCTGGGCGTCTCCAGTTACGATATCAGCACCGAACTTCCCTGGAGGAGTCAATGCTCCAAGTGCGAGCGGGTTGCTTGATACAACGAACAATGATTTATTTTCATGTGCGATTGCTTCGATTTCCTTCATTGATTCAATGCCGCCGAAGAAGTTTGGATACTGAACGATGACAGCAGCAACTTCTTCATTTGCCATATCCTTAAGAGCTTCAAGGTCAGTTACGCCATCCTTATGCGGTACTTCCACAACATCGATGTACTGGCCCTTTGCATATGATTTGACTACGTC
>NZ_JBIQOE010000220.1:0-9392 GCF_047739415.1 Mesobacillus sp.
GGTTGTTCGTTATTTTATTCATGTTCATTTCATTGTATAATTATTTTGAAAAATATGGAATTATTTAAGGAGCTTCAAAAACTAATCACCGAAATAAGGAAATTTTATGAAATTACTAAAAATAATATACTCTGAAGCAGATTTAGTGACTCAAACTATCTTAGAAAATCACTTTGACATGAATAATTCAGAAAGAGAATTTGATGTTCATGATGCAGCTATAGTGGGGCTATTTGAGGATATGGTAGGGAAAACTAATTCCCTTCTTGTATTATTAAATAATCAAAGTTTTAATGGGGCAGATTCATTAACTAGAATGATTATGGAGAATTTCATCTTTTTAAAACTCATTTTTCAAAGAGATTCAAATAATCGTGCTAGGTCATACTTTTATTCTTTAAAACTTAGACAGATTAAGTTTTTTAATACAATGATTGAACAATCATTAGTAGGTAGTGAAATTAGGAAGTACCTTTCACTTAGCATTGATAACCTATATAAAAAATTCCCTAAGTTTGCTGATAATGCTTATTTAGAGGATATTGAAACAGGTTTTATAGACAGTCTAAATCACAAAGATAAAAATCAGAAGTGGTACAATGTTACTGGGAAGATTAATAATTTTCGTGCTTTATGTAAGTACCTTGGTTACGAAAAAGAATATATACTTTTATATCAAACTTTTTCTAGTGAAGTTCATGCATTAGAGGCAACTAATTACTTTAAATTTGATCATGGAATTGTTGAGGTATATAGAAAAGGGGGTGAAATTAATACACATGTGATGGTTATTTCGAATTTCCTAATTGAAATTATAAGAGAAATGTATTCCTATTATGAACTTAAGAATGAGGTAAGTAAGTTTAATAATAAAATTGCGATTAACTATAAATTAATTAGAGGTACATAAATATAATTGTATATCCGAATGCAGTAATCTATTTAACATTGCGTCACTATGTACCGAATTCCTGGCCCTATAATAGAGCTTTTTCAGATAGTATATTAAACTGGCCTTTTCCCATTCTCTCTTCAACTAAACTCCTATCTATAGTTCAAGAAGAATACGTTTCTTTTAAGTAAGTTGAGATGACTTGTCTAAACAACGACTTTTCTTCAAGGAAAGGGTGATGATTGCTTTCATTAAAAACAATTATTTGTGATTTTGGTATTTGCCTTACTTCAATTTCCATCTTCTTTAAATTTACAAGATAAACAGTATTATTTTCTGTAAAAGAATCGGCGAATTAATCGCCTGTATGATTAAACTCTGAATAATGGTGAGTGACGCAAGTTGGATTGCCCTCTCCTTAACAAAAACCTCAAATTTTCCGCGTGCGGTATCAATTATTTTTGCTTCCCAGTAGGACATTGCTAAATCTCCTTACCCTCTTAGTTATCTTTACACTAAGTCTTGGATCCGCTTCTTCCATTACCTATTAAGTAGTGAAATGAAAATAGAATTTACTATCCCTGAAAATGCATTAGAAGTTCCATGACATATCCAACTTGCTAAAAATCCGTACTTTAAATATACAAAGCTAAACAGTATCCCCGGTATGAAATAGAGCGGAAATGAATAAATGTCAGGCCCATGAACCAAAGCAAAGAAAAATGAAACCAGAATAACCCAACTACTAATGATTTTTTTATCATTCATTTCAAACACTCGGTAATATATTTTATTTGCTACACTTTCTATGAATATAAAAGGTTTAAAAACTTTTTTATTCACATGTTTCTTAGTTACGTGCGACTTTTTTATGAACGTATGATATAGCGCAAGATACGGCAAATATACAATTAGAAAGAAGCGGAATAGAAATTCTTCGCTAAAAGGTCCTATGATTCCTATTAATAAAATCTCGCCAGCGGTAGTAAGTTCCTGATGCCCCATATATTGAGCACTACCAATGGAAAATGGCTCTTTATCAAATAATGTAGGAAAGTAGAAATAGGAATATACGAAAAAAAGCTCCATTAATGCTAATAGTACGGGCAACATAATCACTCGATCAAAAGCTTTGACTCTAATAAACTGTGCGTAAAACTGCTTTCTTAGATCCGGTGAAGCAATCCAGAAATAAATTAACATAATAGAAGGCCCAAGAAAAATGTCTATATCGTTATCAGAAATACCTAAATGAAACATATCGTTCAAAAACATAATTGTTAGCATTAATAATAAAGATGCCAAAAAAAATAAAAATACATTCTTTAAAAATCTCATGATATTTTCACACCCAATGTCCTTTTATACATAGGTATGAAGACAAGCTGTTGTATATAACATTTAATTTCACTAAATAAATCTTATCTAGCTGAATTATTAGTAACAGCAACACGGTGCTAAGTCTATAAATAACTAACATTGAGTCATCATTGGAGAAACCAAAATAGCTGTCGAAGCAGCTAAAGATGTTCATCAACCGCATCCGATTAGGAGTAGAATGTCTCATAATAAATTCAAAAGAACTCTGCCTTTTGTTCTGCCTCCTTTATTTGCTATAATAAATGCAAAGGAGAGGTTTGTATGATAGAAATTCTTTTTGACCATTCTTATGAAGATGATTACTATTATCTCTCCACAATCACTGTCAATATTAAAGATCCTATAGAAAAAGAACGAATTGAACGATTATTAAAGGAATGTAACCTAGAGGGCATGATTGAATATCCGGATAGTTTATTACGTAAAAGAATCGCAAAATTTCTTAAAGTAGATGAAAATCTGATTGATTTTGATACAAATGAAATCGACACATAGTTAGAAATTTTTCCCAAAGCTCTTGAATAAGGAAGCTTTTATAGTTATGACGCATCCTCTATTTCTTCTTCGATAATACTGTTTAGCACAATAGCAGTTGCTATCGACAACTCTTTCTTCAATATTCGCACCCTATAGTTTAAGTGTAATGGCTCACATATCTGATTTTTTGGTAACATGAATAGTTCTCAGGTAAGTATAACTGCAATAGTATGCGTCTCCATCTCCAGCAACCCATCTCATTGTTGGATAATTACCTTTAAACCGGAAAACAAAACAAAAGGAGCAGAAACCTCCAAGAGTTCACTGCTCCTTTCCAATCAACTATTTATCGTTTCCTTTAGCCTCACTCTTGAAAGAACACCCGCTAGGAATGGTAGTAATGCAACTAACCCAATTGCCCAATTGACACCTAAAATATCTGCAATGATACCTGCCATTAATGCACCGAATGCATAACCGCTATCACGCCAGAAGCGATAGACTCCCATTGAGGAAGCCCTCCACTCCGGTCCAGCCACGTCGCTTATCGCAGCCTGCAGTGTTGGATAAACCATTGCAGTTCCAAGTCCCAGTAGTATTGCCCCTGCAATCCACAACCAATATTGGTCAGCAGCGAGAATGAACCATAATGCAGCAGCTTGTGTCCACATGCCATAAGTAATCAGAACTTTTCTGCCAATCTTATCACTTAATGTACCAGTGAATAACTGAAAAATGCCCCAGGCTGCCGGATATACCGCTACAATTGTACCGATTTGCCCGACAGTTAATCCAGCAGCTGTGAAGTAGATTGGAAACAGACCCCAGGCCATTCCATCCTTCAAATTCGTGGATAAACCCGCAAAGCTGATGCTTGATAGACTTTTATCCCTCCAAGTTGTCAGAGCAAATACTTCCTTTGCCGATCGGGTCGGTTCAGAAGTTCCTGCTCCACTATTCTTGATTTGAAGCTTTAAATGCTCTCCCGTATCCTTAACAATTAATGATAGCAGAATCCCGACCACTACAATGCCGATTCCAATATAGAATGGCTCTGGTCTTAATGAATAGGATGAGGCAATATAACCCGAAACGGCAGCCATGATCGCTACACCTGAATAGCCAGCAAACTCATTCAAACCTACTGCGGTACCGCGCTGGTTTGCCTTTGATATATCGATTTTCATATTCACCGTCATTGACCATGCCAGTCCCTGGTTAATCCCGAGCAGGATATTCGCTACAATAATGACCCACCATGCATGTGCAAATATAATTAGGATTGGCACGAAAAGACCTACAGACCAACCGAGTAATAAAACTTTCTTACGTCCAAGCCGGTCCGCAATTTGTCCTGCGAAATAGTTTACAATTGCTTTAGAAAATCCAAAACTGATTATGAAGGATAATGCAGCACTGGCAGATGCCAGACCGAACTGTTCCTCCCCCAGCAAGGGAAGAACAGTGCGCTCAATCCCGACCATCGAACCAACAAACAGGTTCGTCACAACCAACAGGACGAATTGAATGATGTTTTCCTTAATTCCGATTTTAGGTTGCATCAATTTAACCTCCATGAAGAAAGCCTGAAAAAATTCAGGCTTTTAATTATTACTTTCCTTGATTCTCTTTTCTCATTTCCTTAAAATTCTCCGGCTGTGGTGGAACATTTTCCGTCATGAACCGGACAAATTCATTTTTGTCGCCTTTTTGCAGGGCAAGATTGAAGCGCTTTTCAAAACCGATAGTAGAGGATGGCTTACCGCTCAGACCTCTGCCGCAAACCGAACCAGAAAATGCACCTGGGTATACTTCAATATGTTCATCCAGTTCCATCAATTTCTGAAGGCTGTTATATAGGTCATCTGCACCTTCTTCAAGAGAAGAAGCCAATTCCGTACGGCCAGCATCGCCGACCATTAAAGTATGACCTGTCAGGACAAACCATGGTTCCTCCCCTCTTCGTGTATCCGTCACTACAATTGAAATATGTTCCGGAGTATGGCCAGGAGTATGCAAGAAAGTCAGCTTTGTATTTCCTGCCATTAGTACGTCTCCGTCTTCTACTGCTGTAAATTCATACGTTGTATCAGCAGAGCTGTGAAGGACATATTGAGCTCCTGTTTTTTCTGCCAGCTCTCGAGCCCCGGATACATGGTCTGCATGTAAGTGTGTATCAATCACATATACAATATTTAATCCTAGTGTTTCTGCTTCTTTAACATAGAGATCGACCTCTTCTTTTAGCGGGTCGACAACCACTCCCTGGGAAAGACTTCCGCAGCCAAACAAATATGATGCTGATACGGGATTCAAGTGTAAATATTGACGAAATAACATTTTTTCTCCTCCTAATATTTAATGTTGGATTTGTTTCCACTCATTTATTCCTGCCTCAAGTAATGTGGCACGAAAACCCTTTGACTTTAAAAGCTCTACCGCTTCAGTCGCATAAACACAATATGGTCCGCGGCAATATGCCACAATTTCTTTATCCTTTGGCAATGAGTCTAGGCGGTCTTCAAGTTCCGAAATCGGAACTGATAAGGCATGAGGCAAATGATCATGCTTATATTCTTCAATTGGCCTTACATCCAATAAGGTGATAGCATTTCTTTTCAATTTTTCACCTAATTCCTCAAACGAGATAGGACTTAGTGAGTTTTCTCTTAGAATGTGACCCTCCCTTACTATATTTACATCTGATATGCGGTCCTCCGCCGTCCCTCTTAAAGCCAATACAAATATTAACACCTGTTCACTTGCCAATCGATAGATTACATAGTTTTTATCCTTTGAGTATGTGACAAGCTTCGCATCAAGCAAGGTTTGTAAATGTTTGGATGTATTAGCTATGCTCATTTGAGTGTCCGCAGCTAAAGCTTCCACTGTTTTTGGCCCTTGAGTTAGCAGGTCCAGCAGTTCAATTCTCTTTGGGCTGGAGATCGCTTTTCCAATCCGGGCGAACTCTCCGTATACGAAATCCTTAAATTCCCGAGCTTGTATATAGATCACCTCCACATCAAAAATTCAACTATTCAACTTATTAGTTGAATAATAACACATCAAATTATTATTGTAAATACCTTTGATTTAAACATGAATAAAACCATGCCATAGTTTTACCTTTTGGCATGGTTTTATGTTTTTTAAAGTTCGAAGTTACTCATTATTAACTCTACATTTACGTTTTAACGTATTCCATGTAGCTTTAGATTCAATAATATAGCATGGCCAGTTGTGATATCGTCTTATTACTTTTGCGCTGGAGTCCGGTTGAAAAATCGAAGATCTTTTTACAAGGAATCTCATCGTTCAAGGAAAACATGATCCGTCAGCATTTCGAGCACCATGCATGACTTTAGGCCTGTCTTAAATTCTTGTATTCTTATATGAATCTAAAAACCCCTTCATACCAATTATTGTCTACTGACTGTGAACATTATTGGAACAACTAATAGTTCCTCCCAGAAATCTATTGTCACATTCATTCATAATAACGTATTCTAGACTTCCATCCTTGAAAAAGACATTACTTTCTTTATCGCTACAGAAATAGGAGATGGTTTTCGTTTTTCTAATACTTTTCCTTCGAAAAAAAATATTTACATATCTTTTTTCTCAAGCTGTTTTTGTGAGGATAAAGGATCCAACTCAACCTCTAATTCCTCTTCTATTAACCCCTTTGTGGATCTCTTGAATTCCCTTAATGTTTGGCCAACTGCACGACCCAATTCTGGAAGTTTTTTTGGACCAAAAACAATAAGTGCAAGGACTAGAATTAATATTAATCCAGGTATTCCAATATTTGATATCATGATAACCCACTCCAATTCTTAAAAGGCTCTAATTGTAAACCTTGGGGTCTACATAGTCATAGAGAAAAATGATAGTTGTTAATCAACAGAACGTATTTATTAAAGAGTATGAATATCCGCATTCAATACATTCATCTATTTTAATAACTGGGTGGTTCTTATTAGTTGTTATAGCTTCATTGTTCCATACCAAGACATTTTCGACAATTGGAACGGGGCCTTTTAAACGACTACAAGTTTGGAAAATTTCAAACTGATAGTATAGACTCTCATTCCATCTGTCCAACAACCCCCTAGAATTTCACCCATTTTACCTTTTCTTTAAAATTACGAAAAGAAAGCTTCAATCCGTTCAGGAAGGCAGCTTCCCTTTCGCACAAAGTTACTAACAAAGAAACCAGACACTTTCCACCTAGACGAAGATGTGCTGTAAATCACAATTCCTGTTCCAGTTGCTGTTAAATAGATCTTTTAAAGATTAAACTCTTTGAATATTTACTCTAGTGTCATAATAAGATGCACTTCCGCCAATTGGATCACTAAGGGTTGTTCCTCTCAAATTGTCATCTAGCCTAAACAGTGGATTAGGATGTATTCCTAAACCTCTTACTTCCTCACCTTTTACAACTTCTCCATCGATTTGAATATCTCTTGCACCATAACCCCAATGACCATAATGCGTTGAAATTGCAACAACACCAGGGCGAATACCTTCAACGATTTTTACCTTACCAATGGTTGGTCTACTTTCATCCGCTGCAATTAAGTGTTCCCCTTTTGGATTGCTCGTTGATGTTACTAAGACCTTATCGCCATTATCTACCTTTAATTTCTTTGCATCCACACTATTTAATACGACAAAGTTTTCTGGTTGTAACGCTAGTTGTGCCCAATAGTTAGTTATAGTTCTTGACTGAGTACCAAAGACCTCTTTGTTAGTAATTAAGTGGAATTCTCCTTCATCATTTATCAAGTTTTCTGCCATGTCCATAATTGGAAGGTACTTTGGATAACCTGTAAAGTAATTACCTGAAATGGAATTACGAGAATCAGCAATCTCTTCCAAATATAATCTTGCAAGACCAGGGATTTTCTTTTTAATAAACGAGCCTTCATAAGCGTCATCACTTGATGCAAAACGGCCACCACGGTTTAATACATAAACTACTCTTTTCCACTCATCAGAAGTGAGAGTTTGTTGCCATTTTTCAATATCATAAACTGTCTTTGGGAGATGTCTATGTGAAGACTTAAATAATTCCATTTCTTCTGAATCTGCAGCTTTAACTAATTCACCTTGCTTATTCCCAGATGCAATATTAGCAACTAGTTTTAGATAGAAATCTTCCATTCTATTTAGATCTTTACCTGGCCCGAATGCGTCTTTACCAAATCCAGATAAGCCGACTTTCTCAGATATGGACATCATTAAAGCTTCTAAAGATATTGGAACTTCCTCTCCAAATACTGTTGCGTTCTCAGTTAATGGGGCAATTACTGGCTGTCTAACTTGATTCACTTTAACCCGGATATGGTGAGATTGTCCTGGCGTTGCCCATCTTTCTAAATAAGTTAAATCTGGGAAAATATAATCAACATATTGACTTGAATCACCAATTACAATATCACTAGCAATTAATAATGGTACTTTTTCAGTATCTAATAGTGTCTTTAGCTGTACATGACCACCAGGAAGTGAATACATTGGTGAATGGGATGAAATTAGGGCAGCTTTAATTTTATATGGATATCCGTCTGAAATGGACGGCCAAGTCTCCTGAGCCACGTTACCACTAAACGGATACCAAGGACGCTTAGCTGGATATCCTTCAAACAAAGTTGATTCTTCGTATTTCCAACCTTCTTTTGTTATTGGTACTCCAAATTTAGATAATTTATTTGGGTGTAGGTTTGCCATTGGATATGGTTGCCCCTCTTTATCTCCAATATAAGACCAACCACCGCCAGTATTAGAAATTCCACCTTGCCAATTCATATTACCAATTAGATGATTTAGCACTATTAACGCCTGACCATTATACCAACCATTAGTATGTTTGATAGCCCCTCGATAAAATTCTACTGCTGCCTTTTTTCCATGAGATGTAAACTCTTTAGAAATATCCTCAATATCTTTTTGTTTTGCTCCAGATAATTCTGCCCATTCAGCCAATTCCTTTGAGTATGCTTCTTCCTTTATTAGTTGTAGAGGAGACTTCACCTTAATTCCTTCTAAGTTGGTATCAACAAATAGCTCACCTTGTATTGCTAGATTGCTGTTTTCTGGATCAACCGCAGCTGGTTTACCATTACTTATTACGACAAATTCTTTTTCTGTGCCTATGCCAATTTCATTAGCTCTTAAATGCTTTGCAGCTCTACCGTCCTTTTCGACTTTTACTAAATAGGTCGCATTACTGTAAGATGGTTCATCAGAGTTTGTCGCTGCCAGTCTAGTTGCATTTTGTAGAAACTTTGTATCATATCTTTCATTCTCAATAATCCATCGAATCATACCAAGAGCAAAAGCTGCATCATTCCCAGGCTTTATCGGTACCCATTTCCAAGCCTTTGAAGCGACTTTAGTCAATCGTGGATCTACTACTGCAATCTTTAACCTTCCACTTTCCAACCCTTCAGTGATTGGTTCAGTTTCCTGTACTGGCCCGTAGTTTGCTTCAAATACAATTGATCCAAAAACCAATAAAAATTCAGTGTTTCTATGATCAGGTCGCGGAGATTTAATTCCTCCCGTCCACTTTCCTTCAAGATACTCTCTTGTTGAATGTACCCAAGCTTTATTACTAGTCTGACCACACAATGTC
>NZ_JBIQOE010000221.1:0-13727 GCF_047739415.1 Mesobacillus sp.
TTGTGCTTCACTTGACATTTGAATACCTCCAATATTTCTTCTTATACATTGATTATAGAAGCACTTCTAAATAAGTTTGAAGTTTTCCTTCCACTTTTAGCTTCTTGCCATATTCACTCTGCAATGCAACTTTCTTGTCTTTTCTTCTAATGTAGCGTTTAAAGGCATCTGTGATGATCTGTAAATCTATCTTATTATGCTTTCGCAAGATATCACATAATGTCCTTTCCATGTTATAAGCTCTCACTGTATTCCCTGTAGGTGTTTTTACTTCTACAACTCCAAGCTTATACAATTCCATAATGACACGATTGCACTTCACGTTATCGCTTTTTACAGTTGAAGTATTGTAATTATGAGGAAAGGTCATTTGAAATTTTGCTGGCGTCATGTCGGTTAAATCAAATAAATAAAGTGAAGTAGCACCAGAAAAAATCCCTCGTTTATAACGAACTTGGAGATTATACATTTCATCTTCACTTGATCCAACCAGTTGATATACGCCTCGTCCTGTCCTTTCTAACAAACCTGTATCCACCATATATTTTAGATTGCCACGTGAAATTCCTGCTTTTGTTACTTCTGAAGCAGTTATGACACCATTATTATTTTTGATCATTTCCATAATGAACTCAGTTCTTGGCATAACACACCTTCTCTCAAAAATAAAGAAAGACTCTACGCGTATAATTATTGCCCACTTATGCATAAAAGTCAAAACGTATTCACTAAAATTTCTTGTTCAAAACTTTATAAGCGAAACATAGTTTTTGAGCTTTTTGTCTTGATAATATCTATATTGAACTCCCTCAGTTTAATAAGACATGGGGACGGTTCTTGGGTCTCACTCGGGAAGCAAAATAGCGATTCAATCTGTGCTTTGGTCACCACTAAAAGAGCCTTTTCCGTCAATGGATAAGGCTCTCATTTTTTGCAAGTCCAGCTAAGCATTTGCCAATGAAAGCTAGATTATTGTCAATCATATTTTTATGCAGCTTCGATAATACTACCTAAGTTTGCTTTTTTAATAATTTGAGTATCCAATGTGGATAGATCACAAGAAAATTCGATACTAACCCACCACTGTGGAGAAGAATCAGGGCGGATTTCTTTTATTGTTAAAGTGATGTTAGCTTTGTTTGCAATTAATGAATTTATGGCCTCAGCATAAAATCCTGGTACATAACCAAGATGCAACCCAGAGTTTGTTTCTATTCGAACAGCTCGTGAATCTTTGGGATTAGTAGGTTCAGGTAAAAGAAACAGCTTTTCATTTTCATGGATTAATGAGTACCAGGAACCTGGCAGTTTGCGGTGACGCATTCCGTTAATATAAAAATGGGTTTGAAGAACATTATTCTTCATACGCAAAGGCTGTTCAAAGGAATACGTGTCGCCTGACAAGATTCCACGGGTCGCTTTTAGTATAGCCATTCGATCAGGATGAGCCGGAAGTCCAAGATCCGTTATAATTTCTTTAAAGTCTTCCCTTTCTATGGAGGGGATTCGTCGGTCGAAGGTTGGAAATAAGTTTTCTGACTTATACTCTTTTTCTAGAATAGGAAATGAAGGATGTAAATGATATCCATTTCGCAAAGCCTCTTGTACTGTTCGGTGGCTATTCTCATGGTGTGTGTATGTGAAAGTATAATAATTCCCATCAAAGCTAAGGGTGCCTACATGATAATATAATAAATTTGTTTTATTTTGCCAAATTACCAATAAAGAATTAATACTACTCATGATTATCACCCCTTAGTATTGTTAGGATTTTATTCAATCTAAATAAAATAAATTTTTTGAGGAATTCTTTTCTCACTGTGGAAATTAACGGCATTGCATCTATAAAAAAATTATATTCATTAAAGTTGAATTTCTCAAGTTTTTGGATAACCCTTGCTGTCTCGTCTGGGAAAAAATCATTACAGCTATGGAGGATATCTTTTGCTTTTAGAGGTGCTTGGGTATCCTCGATCAATCCAGCTTTAACCTTAGTATTCTTAAAATATTTATTTAATTTGGCATCCGAATCATTCATTACCCTAAGTTGTTCATCAGATAATTGCCATCCTAGGGATGCACCATTATCATAAAGAGGACCAAAAAATGGGGAGTTGTCTTTAAATAGGAGTTGCCAGTTATAAGGGTGCCTATCTTGATTACCAATTAAGATATCATATACTTGCATATTAACAAAATCCTCTTTCATGACTTGGAATAACGAGAAGTTTTGAATAACGGTGAAGCAGTCAACAGTCAATATTTCACTTCTTTTCTCGCTATTCTGGATGCTCTTATAATCCTCTAATTCAGCTTCAAGCAATGTGGCTCCCGGCTCTCCAAAATCCGCATCATATTGTTTAACAAAATGAAGCATTAGACACCCTCTTTTTCCTTTCCTATATGCAACTTCCGCTTGAATTGTCTTTAACCCTAACAGTTTCGCAATTTGTGCAGCTACTATCTCATTTACATCTTCCCAGTTAATCCGGTCTTTGAACTCTCTTGGGTATTTAATGATGTATTGAGTTCCATCTGGTGAACTCAATTCCTCTTTGCTTAGAGTACTCTTCTCCCCATAACTTTCAAAAAACCACTCCGAAACATCTCGCAACAAAATTTACTTACCTCCTTTCCCTCCTTTTTTAAATTGTCTCTTTATTATAATCAATTGAAAGATGATCATCATTAGTTTGTTATAGTTGTGTCCGGATTATTTTCACCTGCATTACACAATGTTATAGACATCATGGTTCTTTCTTCTCATTCGGGAAGGAAAATGTCTGTTCAATCAGTTAAACTAGGTCTAGTAAAAAGCCTTATCCACAGAAGATAAGGCCCCTCCTTTTATGCAAGTACAATCTTCGCAACCGCTTCGCAATGGCTGGAGTGTATGTGGCAACACACGAGGTGTTGGTGGGTTTATCAACATCTATAAACCTTTTTCTCAATAAACACCTTGCTTAAACAAACGCACCCGTTTAATCATTAGACCACATTCAAGGATGCCACAGTAATAATATACGAAGTTCTCCCCTTAACGTAAAGGCAAACCCTGGGATAAAATATATTTTGTTGTACTGACAAAATCCTTACCTGAGGGAAATATCACATCCAGGTCGTCAACAGCTATCATAGTAGACTAAAAGGATGAATACAACGATCTAAGGTGTTGCAACGAAGTATCTAACAATTATCTTACCTGTATACTTAGGTCATTAGAGCAGGTTAATTTGATTACTCGTTATCTACATATTTTGTATAATTAGATAGAGGCTTTAAACTGGAGGGAATTTATGACTACAAATAAGGACTACATTCGTTATATTCGGGGAAAAGTGGGGCACGAGTTAATATTTCTCAACTTTGCTGGAGGTATAGTTTACAACGAACGAAATGAAATTCTTTTACAAAAACGGGGAGATAGAAATGAGTGGGGTTTGCCAGGTGGTGCTATGGAACTTGGAGAATCTCTTGAAGAAACCGCTAAACGAGAAATACTTGAGGAGACTGGATTAAATGTTAAGGTTGAACATCTTATTGGTGTCTACTCTAAATATTCTGGTGAGTTTCCGAACGGAGATAAAGCTCAGACTATCACTCATTTTTTTCAATGCAAGCCAATTGATGGGGAACTTAATGCAGATGGTATTGAGACTTTAGAATTAAAATACTTCCCATTAAACCAAATACCGAAATTATTTACAAAACAACACGAAGATGCCTTAGAAGATTGGCTTTCCAAAAGAAAAGGTGTATTTAAATAAGGTAATCTACGAAATCAATACTTCTCCATTAATCCTTCAGAACAATGATAAGGCAACAACCACGAGGGTTAGTTGCCTTCTCTTAAAATGAGTTGCGACACACACTCGACGTGTGTCGTCTGCGGAAACATGTCTACAGGCTGGACTTCAACGGTCTTATATCCGCCATCCTCTAGAATTCGGAGGTCCCTAGCCAATGTAGCCGGGTTACATGACACGTACACAACTTTTTTCGGTTTCATGTTGATGATGGTCTGCAGCAAAGCTTCGTCGCAGCCTTTTCGAGGTGGATCAACTACTAGCACATCGGCGCTGTTTCCTTCTTCGTACCATGCCGGTATGACTGTTTCGGCTTCGCCGACAGCGAATTCGGCGTTTGAGATGCCGTTCAGTTCGGCGTTTCGTTTTGCGTCTTCGATGGCTTCGGGAACGATTTCGACGCCGAATACCTTTTTTGCTTTTTGCGCTAAAAATAACGAGATGGTTCCGATGCCGCAGTATGCGTCAATCACGGATTCTTCGCCAGTAAGTTCTGCGTATTCGAGAGCTTTGTCGTAGAGCACCTTTGTCTGTTCAGGATTTACCTGGTAGAACGAACGCGCGGAGATGGCGAACTTTATGTCTCCGATGTAATCATAGATCACTTCGCTGCCCCAGAGGACCTCAGTTTTATCTCCCATGATGACATTCGTTTTCTTTGAATTAATGTTATGGACGATTGATTTTACCTTTGGCAGTCTTGCGATGATCTCCTCGACCAGTTTGTTTCGCTGAGGAATCTCATTCGTCCTGGTCACAATAACAACCATCACCTCGCCCGTTTGCCTGCCGTAGCGGGCCATGATGTGCCGAAGCACGCCTTTATGGTTTTCCTCATTATAAGGCTGGATCCCGAGCTCGCTGGCGATTTCTTTTACCGCCTTGATTGCTTCGTTGATTTCATCCAGGTGCAGTAGGCTCTCGTCTGTATCGACAATTTCGTGGCTGCGTGGCTTGAAGAAGCCTGCAATTAGTTTGCCATCCTTCTCCCCGACTGGCACCTGTGCTTTATTCCGGTAATGCCACGGGTTGTCCATTCCCAAAATCGGGTGTACCACAACATCCTCAAGCCTGCCGATCCTTGTTAGCACTTGTTTTACCTGGTTCTCTTTATACTTAAGCTGCCCTTCATAACTGATATGCTGCAGCTGGCAGCCGCCGTACTTATGGGCCTCCTCAGCCGGGCACTCGACACGGAATGTGCTTTTCTCGAGAATCTCCATTAGGCGTCCGAAGCCGTAACCCTTATTCACCTTGGTCACTTTGATTTTTGCTTTTTCGCCGGGAAGTCCGCCCTGGACAAAAATCGGGTAGCCGTCAACCTTGGCCACACCCGCACCATCATGCGTCAAATCCTCAAATATCACATCTATAAAATCGTTCTTTTTTACCGGGATTGTTTTACTCATCATTTCAAGTCCTTTGCTGTGAATTAGCTAAGTCAGATTTTATCATATTGAAACAGGGATTGCGAAAGGCATTGCCATGATTTCTAAAACAGAGGTGCAAGACGGCAAGCCATTTTGCACCTTTTTCAAACATATTACCAGCCCTGCGGCCCATACCCTCCGGACCACGGTGCCGACTGGTATCCATATCCGCCAATGCCCGATGTCCCCTGGTAACCATAAGGTCCATAACCGGGGACACCCTGGTAACCATATCCCCCAGGGCCTCCCTGGAAGCCATAGCCTCCATAGCCCGAACCGCCCGGATATCCGTATCCTCCAAAACCGGCTCCTCCTGGGTATCCGTAGCCAGCGCCATTAATCAGTTGTCCTCCCAGATAGCCTATCCCAGCACCTAATAAACCAGCCGCCAGCGTTCCGGCAGCGCCAGTTCCGTAGGATCGAGGATCATGGATATAACGCATGTTATGTGAATGCATATACATTAAATTGTCCCCTCTCTATGGGTGTTTATAATGTCCCTTTATCACCTTATGTGAGATTGGGCAAATGGTTTGGGTTATTGGCCTATTCTTTATGAATTTGGGCATGCATTTACAGGTTATATAGGTACACTACTATCTCTTCATCTCAGATTACGAATAAGATAGTAAAAAAAGAGGGAGATGAACATGGAAGAACTTGAACTTAAAATTAAAGAATTGGTGATGAAAATCGAGGAATTGGAAAGCTTGCAGGAAAATTTTCAACAATCAATCCAGAGTCAGCTGGATAATAACGATGTCCGGACTCTAATGGATCAGGTTCTGGACGAAAAGGAATTTGTTACCCTGCCAGACATGGAACAAAGATTAAGCAAAAGCCAGGTACAATTGATCAAGTGGATTGTCGGAACGGGGATAAGCTCGATTTCCATCATTATTGCTCTTTTTGAATTCTTAAAATGAAAAAGCGGAGGAATAATCCATCCGCTTTCATTTTTACTGTACAGTGAATTCCTTCGACACTTCGTACTTCTTCCCGTCTTTTGGAGTCATCCACACAGTAAGAGTATATTCGCCTTGTTCAAGCGACAACTCATGGAGATCGATTTCATATGTCAACGACTCACCCTGCTTCAACTTTTCCTCCCCCAATGCCTGCAAAAAGGATGCGACACTTGAGAATAGGAAAACCTCTTTGCCATCCTTCGTTTTTACCGAGTAATCGTATCTTTGCGAGCTCGTAAATTCCATAGTCACTTCTTCTTCCGTCTGATTCTTCACTTCATATTGAAAAATTAACGGGCTTTCCTCTAACAGACTTGCAGCCACTTCTCCCGCCACGATTCCGGCACCTCCCTTATCCTGATTATTATTCGAAACCTGGTTCTCCGTTCCACAACCAGTCATCAGCAACCCAAGCAGCAATATCATTAATAATTTTTTCATCGCCCGACCCTCCTGTTGATTGAACTCTTCATTATATTTGTCAGGAGAATGCTTCAAAAGGTTACACTCATTGATAAACTAAATAACCTATTTTTAAACAAAAAGGAGAAGTGCCTGTGCACCTCTCCTATCATTTAAGCTCTTTTATACTTTTTATCAAAATATTGCTGCAGTCCGTTGCTGGTCATTGAAAATGCAAAGATAGTCAAACCGATAGCAAGTGTTCCGGTGATTGGCAGCCATGGATGCGACCAGATATGTTGAGTGATATCCACAAAGTAGGTTGGCCACACATTGGAAGCGTTCAGCGTCTTATACCCTCCACTAAGCTGGGAAACGAATTCAACACTTAGGAAGATTTCGATGATTCCGAGCTGGCCGATGAGAAACAGCGTTCTCGCCAAATCTGAGAAGAACTGGACGATGAAAGAGGGTCTCAACGGCGGCCAGTAATAGTTTTTCAGCATTGTCAACGGCGATGAGCCCGAGACAATCCCTGCTTCCACATAAGGTCTTTTTGAAATTTCAACCATCCCCTGGTAGAAAATATCTGCGACCCTCCCCACTTCAATCATCGCCAGCACAATCAAGATCCAAAGGTATCGGTTATCCGAAAATAGGATAAATGGAGTTCCGATAATTAAAATGACAAAGAAAATCGGTGGCATGAATGAAAACAATCGGTTCCAGATAATCAGGATTCGATGAAAGAATCGCGAATAAAAACTTGCCATCGCCAATGGAATCGCAATGATATAACGGACCAGGACGATAGCGAGGATGGTTAACAGTGTTTCTTTCGTCCCCAGCAGCAGCCTGCTTAATAAATCGACGCCATTATGGTCCGAGCCAATCGGAAAACCCGCCGATGGTGCAAATGGAGGAAGCTCAAACCCTCCACCTTCCTTTTGCCTCATAACCGTATCTTTTAAAGAAGTATCCACGAACGGAAGATAAGGTGCAATAAAAGCAACGACCACTAGAAAAGACAATATGATCAAGCCAAATATTAGTGATTTATTCATGATTCATCTCCTGGGAAGTTGGGGTCACAAGACTCTTAAAAACCTGTGTAATCAGATTCGAAACCAAAATAATCGAAGCAAAAAAAATAGTATAACCGACCGCTGACACTCCATCCACCATGATCTCCAGACCAATCTTGAAGCCTGTGCCCCTCAGTACCGCATCATACAAACCATTCGCTGCCCCCTGGAAATTCATTAATTTTTCAACAATAAACAGGTTCGATAATACATAGAGTGTGATGGTATTGGAGTGAGCCAGAATTCTCGGCAACGAGTTTTTCAAGATATGCATGAACAGGATTTTCATTCCGGAAGTTCCTTTAGACCGCGCAGTTCGAATGTAGTCGTTCCCTTGTTGCTCTTGCAAACTTACATTAGTGATATTCGCAAGGTAGAAAACAGGATAAATCATCAAAAATAGAATACCAACTACATAGGTTTCGAGTTTTTCACTGCCATATAAGGTCACATGGAAGAACAAACCTTTTTCATATAAATACATCAGGCCAATCTGGGTGACGATGATGAAAAAAAGATCCGGCATCGAGATGAACAGCCACGTCGTCCCATTCCCAAGGAAGTTCAGTTTTCTCCTCTGCATCCGAAAATCGAAAATTCCCTTTAAAACTCCAAGAATATAAGCCAAAATCAAAGTAGGAACTATCAAAAGCAAACTCTTCCACGCCTTGCCTCCAATCCGTTCGGCATATGACTGGCCAGGGACAAACTCTCCAAGATCTGGATTTGCTTTCACATAAGCAAAGAAACCCGTGATATTTTTCATGTGTGTGTCCAAATTATAATCGTAGCTCGCTGATATGAACTGTCCGCCCTGCCCAGTCTCAAAATCCGTCGTACCCGGCAAAAATAAAATCCCGATAAACAAAAATACACAGACGATCCATAACACAACCTGCTCGATTGCCTTTTTAAAATAAACCATGAAGCCTCCTGATGGACTGTATTTTATTGAGAAGCGTATCAACTAAACTCTAATATTATAAAAAGCTGCCTGAAAGCAGCTCGCAATACACACAACTACTTGGTCACTATTAATCTCCCAAACCCTCATAATGCAGCCCTTTATCAGGCAACTCTGCATTTGGTACACCAACGGTTACCTGCTTGATTCCTTGATCGGTGACAGAATAACCGTAAATCCAGCCCTGCTCATTCTCGAATCTCACTTCCATATGATATGGATTATAATTTCGGCTCGTCCGATAGCTGATACTGAATTCTTCCCCCGGATACCTCTTTTCAAGGTATTCAGTCAGCTGCTCGGATTTAACACCAAGATGATAGTTAATCCAAAGAGGCCGAATTGCAAAAAACGCCAGCTCCATGACTATGACAATCACAATCATTTTTAAAGCGATATTCCGCTTCTTCTTGGGCAAAAAGTAAGTAACCCCCAAAAGCATCAACACTAAAGCCAAAGCTGACAAAATCTCAATAACCGTAATCGGATGCATCAAATCACCAGCTTTCTTTGGACACTAGTTATATTTTACCATTTTTAATTTTTCTGAAAAGTATTATTTAAATTTTGATGTTGAAAGAGTTAACGCTTTCGAGCATATATCCTTTCTTTATATACCAGGCTTCTTCATTTCTTCTCCTGACCAGGCACATATCACTTCTTTATGTGCCCCGTTTCTTCTTTTCCTCGCCTAACCGGAAACATTTCCTTCCTTTATGTGACCCGTATCTGCTCTTCCCAGCCTAACCGGGAACTTTTCACTTCTTTATGTGCCCCGTTTCTGCTCTTCCTCGCCTAACCGGGAACATTTCCTTCCTTTATGTGACCCGTTTCTCCTTTTCTCGCCTAACCGGGAACTTTTCACTTCTTTATGTGACCCGTTTCTGCTCTTCCTCGCCTAACCGGGCACATTTCCTTCCTTTATGTGACCGGTTTCCCCTTTTCTTCTCCTGACCGGGCACACATCGCTTTTTATATGACCGTACCTTGATCAGAAACTGGTGCAACAATAAACAAGCAAATTCTCTATGATCATCCAAAAAAAGACGAAGCCCGCGGGCTTCGTCTCTTCTTAATGTACCTTTTTCTTATACATATACAAAAATGCTTTGATCATAAAATAGCTGACCTCATCAGGCAAAAGTTCCTTGATTGGCTTTAACCTGTCGCGGCCGGCTTCTTCAACGGCTCGCTCGAGGTCTTCGATATGCTCAGCAGGAATCAGCAAGGCATAATCGACTTCCATTCCTTGCTGGATGCACTGGATCAGGTGATTTTCGACCGTGCTCTCTACCAGCTCGCGCTCCCCGGCGATCTCAGCGATGGTCTTTCCCGCCTGATGCAGCTTGTACGTTTCAAGATGGGAATCGCCAATGGCTTTTTTCGCCGGCTTCCTGGCCGGCTCCGCAATGGTATTCATCACCGGCTGGCGCTCCGGATGCTCTTCACAGAACTCGATAATCCGCTGAATGAAAGGGGCACCATACTTCTGCAATTTGTGTTCTCCCACTCCAGCCACATTGAGGAACTCCGCATCCGTCAGCGGCAGTTTCAGGCACATATCCTTCAACGAGGAATCAGAGAATATCACAAACGGCGGGACCTTTTCCGCGGCTGCTACATTTCTCCGCAACTCACGCAACTCTTCAAACAACGGATCATCATTTGAAACCTGCTTGACCTTAACAGCTTCCTTCCTGAACACCTTTGTCTTGCCAAGCAAAACATCCTTCCCTTTTTCCGGTACATAAATCGTCGGATACGTTCCATGTTCGACTCCGATGAGCTCCTGTGAAATCAGGAATTCGATCAGGTCATTGATCTGCTTGGCATTCCGGTCTTTCATCAATCCGTAAGTCGGCAATTTATCAAGGCGGAACTCGAGGACTTTTTTATTCCTTGAGCCCGTCAAAACATTGGCTGTCATTGCCTTTCCGTATTTCTGGCCCATCCGGATGATGCACGAGAGTACCATCTGCGCATCCTTCGTGACATCCTCCGTTTCCCGGGAATCCGTACAATTGCCGCAGCGTCCGCACGGCTCCGTCTCTGTCTCGCCAAAATAATGCAGAATATAGGATTGCAGGCATTCCTCGGTATGGCAGTAACCGACCATTTGCTGCAATTTTTCCAGCTCAGCCCCTATTCGTTCGCGATCGGCGGACTGGTCAATCAAAAAGCGCTGAACCTGGACATCCTGCGAAGAATAAAGCACGGTACATTCGCTGTCCAGGCCGTCACGACCGGCACGGCCAGCTTCCTGATAGTAGCTCTCCATATTCTTCGGCAGCTGGAAGTGGAGAACATATCTGATATTGCTTTTATCGATGCCCATTCCGAAAGCCGATGTCGCAACCATCACGGTCGCTTCATCCTGCAAAAATCGTTCCTGTTCTCTGTTGCGATCTTCATCGTTCATGCCCGCGTGGTAGCGCGCAGCATCGAAACCTTCCTTCTGCAGCCATTCATACAGTTGATCGACGATTTTCCTTGTCGCCGCATAAATGATGCCGGCTTCCTTTTCGTTCTTTTTGATAAAATCCCTTAGATACGCCTGGCGGTCCTGGCCTTTTACCACAGAAAAACTGAGGTTGCTGCGCTCAAACCCGGTAATCACCGAATTCTCAGGGTTTATTTTTAACGAAGCGCAAATGTCTTCCCGTACTTTAGGAGTTGCTGTTGCCGTCAGGGCGAGCACGATCGGCTTTCTAGGCAGGCGGTCAGCAAGTCCGGAAATCTGCAGGTAGCTGGGGCGGAAATCATGTCCCCATTGAGAAATACAGTGCGCTTCATCAACAGCGATCAGAGGGATATCCATGTCCTGCAGGTCATCGACGAACTCCCAGGATCCTAGCCGCTCGGGAGCGATGTACAACAGCTTGTACTTTCCGTTCCTGGTGTCATCCATACGGGCCGCAGCTTCACCGGCAGTCAGCGAGCTATTGATGTACGTTGCCGGAATGCCAAGCTGAGTGAGCGTATCGACCTGGTCCTTCATCAGGGAGATCAGTGGAGAAATGACGATGGTTGTCCCAGGCAGCACGAGCGCCGGGATTTGATAGACAATCGATTTTCCGCCTCCAGTCGGCATGACACAGACGGTATTTTCACCTTCGAGCACAGATGAGATTGCCTGTTCCTGCCCCAGCCGGAATGAGGAATAGCCAAAATGGTTTTGCAATAATTCATGGGCTTTTTGCAGCATAGCGAGGTGGCTCCTTTCAGTGAGAAAATGTGAGGATTTTAGAGGGTTGCTCTTTCATTTTAACAGATAACCCTAGAAGAACGACAATAAAAAAATGCCATGCTCCTATAAGAAGCATGGCACAGTTTATTCTGCCATCAACAATGGCTCTACAATATTATGCCGTGGCAGCACAATTCGTATGGTTGTACCTTCCCCCGGCTGGCTTTCAATATTAATGCTGCCCTGATGAAGGTCGATGATTCGTTTGCAGGTTAGCAAACCCAGTCCTGTTCCTTTTTCCTTCGTTGAATAAAAAGGCTCGAAAAGGCGATTGAATCTTGATTCCGATATTCCGCAGCCTTTATCAGAGACGGTGATCATTACGGACTCAGCACTCATCTCTTCCAAGCTTACCCCGATAAAATGGCCGTTGTTCTCCGTGGCTTCTATCGCGTTTTGCAGAATATTGATCAGGACTTGTTTTATCTGATTCCCATCACAATTCAAATTGATTTGTACTTCCGCTTCTAATTCAATGTTAATGCTTTTCAAATTGGCCTGCGGTCCCATGAATTGGATACAGTCCCTCAACAGTTTATTTATGTTTGTATATTGAAAACGAACATTCTCCTTCGGTTTGGCAATGAACATGAACTCATTGACGATTTGATTGATTCGCTCCATCTCATCCAGCATGATATCAAGATACGGAATCAACTTTTGATCCGTAACGCTTTCTTTGACGATTTTAGCAAAGCCTTTCAACGAGGTGAGCGGATTCCGGATTTCATGCGCTATCCCAGCTGCAAGCTCCCCAACTACAGATAGCTTCTCCATTTGCTGGGCCTGCTTCTCCCTTATTTTTTCCTTCGTTATATCGATGGTTGTCCCGATGACCTCAACCGTCTCTCCATTTACACGGATTGGATTCAGAACAGCTAAATAATGGATTCCGCCAACGCTTCCTTCATAGTTAACCTGCTCACCATTCCACGCCTTTTCGTAAAAAACCTCTTTGCGCTTTACCTGGTCAGCCGGCAAAAATCCCGTCAAAGACCTTCCGATGACAAGATCAGGGCAAAGACCCACCTTTTCTATAAGCTTGCCTTCAATGAAAGTATGGATGAATTGATTGTCTTTTTTAATGAATTTAAATATGAAGCCTGTTTCCCTCGGTATGAATTGTTCATAATCTACTGCGCTACACTCGTCATTCACACGGCAACACCCTTAGAAAAGATTCGTTCTTTAATAATTCTGTATCCTTAGGAGAAATCCTTTGTATAATACAGGGAATTCATATCAAATTTATAGATTCATTTACTTAAAAAAGCTGCCTTCCATCCCGGGAAAGCAGCCTGACATTACATATTCTCTCCAGTCATCTCCATGACCTTCTCTTTCACTTCTTCTATATTGCGCATTTTGTTGTCCCAGCATTTCTGGCTGAGGTCGACAGGGTATTCTTCGGGATTGAGCATACGTGTGTATTCTTCCCATAGAACCCCGAGGCAGTATTTAGAATGCTTGCGGACTTCTTCCAGGCTCGGCTGGGTATACACAAGCTTGCCCTCCTTGAAGATATCGTGATGCAAATCCCGTGCGTCAAAATTGGTAACGAATTTGCTGATAAAGGTATGGACCGGGTGGAACATCTTCAGGCGCTTTTCCTGCTGTGGATTTTCACCCTCAAGCGCGATATAGTCCCCTTCAGAGCGATTATTGGCTTTGTTGATGATCCTGTAAACATTTTTGATGCCAGGGGTTGTCACTTTCTCCGGATTGGAGGAAATCTTGATTGTGTCCTCCATCGTGCCGTCAGCCCGCTCGACTGAGACAATTTTATAAACAGCGCCAAGGGCAGCCTGTTCGTAAGCGGTGATCA
>NZ_JBIQOE010000222.1:0-6680 GCF_047739415.1 Mesobacillus sp.
ATGATAATAAGAAATAAAGCAGAATGAACTAGTGGAAGTAATAGTGGAAGTAATAGTGGAATAATAAAAAGAAATAAAAGCCTGGATTCATATATCTTTATAATTAGCAGATTGTAAAGATTGTGAGTCAGGCTTGATTAATCTTCATCAAGCATCCTATATTTTACACTTTCATCGTAAAGCCCGTTTTTCTTGCTCCATGCCCAGATGATCCCCGCGGACGCAGTGAATGCAATCATAACCAATAGTAAGATCCAAGCTCCTGGTACCATTTTTACACCTCCTATTGTTAAAAATCCTATACTATCGAATTACTCTAACAGAAATTCCCGAAACCGTCCAGAGTATATTTTAGGGGGTTGTAAAAAGACACCTTTGGGATTACAATGTGGTCAAAATTACTTGGGAGGTAAACAAATGGAACATGAATCCCTGGGCTTATACTTCGATTTTCTTTATTACATTGGAGTGCCCATCCTGATTATCTTCGTCCTTGATACACTGCGCAAAAAGCATAATAAAAAAGAAGAGCAAAACTAATAATCCCCTGACAGAGCGAAATCTTTTCGCTCTGTTTTTTTTTGGAAAAATTGTAAATTAACGCGGTATTTTACCATTTATATAGCAAGCATAAAACAATTGGATAACACTATAAAAAACTTGAATAACTTTATTTCTCTATGGGATGTATCATGTAACATAGCAGATTGTGAAGAAATTGTGAAATATTTGTGTTTATTTTATGAACGAGGGAGTGTCAAAATGTTTACAGACGAAAAATGGAGTTCTTCCAAGAATTGGTTCATCGCTGCTGTCTTTTGGATCATCATCGGCATGAGCATGGGACTTCTTACTGCAACAAAGCAAATTTGGCCAGAATTGTTGAACAATCGCTGGTTCACTTACGGGCATGTTCGCTCGGCACACGTAATGCTCGTCATCTACGCGTGGTTATCAATGGCTTATGTAGGCTCAATGTTCTACATGATTCCAAAGCTTGCTAAGACAAAGGTTTTTAGTGAAAAGCTTGGTAATTTTTCATTAGTATTTTATAACATTGTCATTTTGGAAGGATTCTTCGCATTGCTCCTTGGCCAGACCGAGGTAATCGAATACGGTGAATTCCCATTATGGGTAGACGTTCAGCTTCTTGTCGCAATTGGACTTGTTGCTTATAACCTTTTCAAGACAGTTGGACGCCGCAAGGAAAAAATGCTTTATGTCAGCCTTTGGTACTTCCTTGGATCATTGCTATGGCTGCCATTGACTTGGATTGTCGGAAACTTCCCGGCACAATGGATTCCAAGTGGAGTACAGCAAGGTTTGATGGGCTGGTTCCTTGGACATAACGCAATCGGCCTTTGGATGACAACTGTCGGTGTTGGACAGATTTACTACTTGCTGCCTAAATTGACAGGACGTCCATTATACAGCCACCAGTTATCCATGATTGGTTTCTGGGCAATCGCTACTTTCTATGTATGGAATGGTCCTCACCACTTGATGAATGGACCAATCCCAGGATGGATTTCTAAAGCTGGGGTTATCCCTTCAATTGTACTATTGATCCCGGTATGGGCAGTTTTAGCTAACTTCTGGGGAACAATGAAAGGTTCTTGGTCACAGACTAGAACAAGTGTACCTCTTCGTTTCACAGTTGCGGGTACGATTTTTTATCTGTTTGCATGTCTTCAAGGGCCGTTGCAAGCCCTTCCATCTGTGAGTTCAGTCATTAAGTTCACTCACTGGACTGTTGGGCATGCACATATGGGACCATTCGGTGCGTTCTCTTTCACATCTTTCGCAGCAATCTATTACATCCTGCCTAAAATCGTTGGACGTGAAATGTTCAGTAAGAGAGCAATGGAAGCTCACTTCTGGTTCTCTACTGTCGGTTTCCTAGTATTCGCATTCTCATTGTGGATCGCTGGTGTTGTCCAAGGATTCGCATGGATCGAAGGCGTTCCATTCCTGCAGACTGTATTGATGATGGAACCTTACGTACAAGGCCGCGCAATCGGTGGAACAATGATGTATGTAGCTCAATTCTTCCTGGCATGGAATATGTATAAGACTATTAAACTTGCAAAACTTGAGAAAAAACAGCAAGCAGAGCAACAAGCTGCTACTGCTTAATGAGGAGGGAACACGTTGGAACGTAAACCATCAGCTGTATTAATCGTTGCTTTAATTCTATGGACTTTCGGTGTAGCCGGAACGGTCATCCTTCCCCTCTTCGATCAGGAAATCAACTCTGCAACTGCGAGCGGCGAGCTCCGCAACTATCAAGAGGATTCCGCTGAAGCTAGAGGAAGAGAAATTTATATCCAGAACGGCTGCCAGACTTGCCATACACAATTTGTAAGAGCATTGCCTGCTGATACGAACCAAAATCTTGGTCCAGTATCTCAGGGCGGAGACTATAAATATGATTTACCACATTTGTTGGGCTCTAACCGTACAGGCCCGGATTTAATGTGGGTTGGCTTGAAATATAACGAAGACTGGCAGCGCCAGCACTTGATTGATCCTCAATCTACAAGCCCTGGAACAATCATGCCATCTTTCGATTATCTATCGAATCAGGAACTTGATGACCTTGTCGCCTACTTGATGAGTCTTAAACCAACAGAAGAGAGACTGGAAGAATACAAGAAAGAAATGAACGAAGCAGAATCAATGGACCATAATTAAGCCAATTTTCATAATCATTACCTTAAACCCCGGAGTTTAAGGTAATGATTTTCTAAAAGAGCATTTTAAAGGCAGGTGTAAAAAATGAAAAAAGAATATCAGCAACATGAAAGCAAAGAGGCGGATATCGTCTCTGGTATAAAAATTGAACGCAATAAAGTGCCTAAGCTCCTCGTAGCTGTATTTTATGTTGTAGCCATCTGGGCGATCGGATATGCGATCTTCATGCCTGGAAAGCTTGCAGTCGAACCTGCTGCCGCTCCACAGGATAATAAAGGAGAGCTTATTTTTGAGGGCACTTGCCTGAACTGCCATGCTACAGGTGCAGCACCTGACTTGAGAGGTGTAACCGACAGGATGCCGGAAGAGGACATCAAGAATGTCATTAAAAAAGGCCGTAACACGATGCCTGCCATCGGGCACCTTTATACAGAGAAAGAAATCGACAAAGTTTATGAATACTTAGAGGACTACAGATAAGGAAAGGAGGATTCTTGTGGGTAAAACTATAACAAGATGGGCATTTTTTATCATTATTTTCACTCTTCCATTCTGGAACGGCTTCAGGATGGATATCGACAATGAAAAATTGTTTTTATTCGGCTTCGAATTATCCTATGAAGCTGGCTATCTATTTTTCGTTTTCTTATTCTTGTTCCTGATGGCTTTCCTGGCACTATCGCTGATCGTGTACAGGGCATTTTGCCAGTATGCATGCCCGCACAATACCTTCAGCATGCTTTTGAATAAGATTGAAGCAAAATTAGGTGAGAAAGGAAAAGCGGTAACCTTCCTGCTGGCTTTTGTGGTAAGCATCTGCATGGCTTACGCGACTGTAAGTTACTTTTATAACCCGATTACAATCTGGGAATCACTCGTAAACTTTAAAATGAACAAATATTTCTTCCTTGTCACTTCAACTGCTGTGCTATATACAGCTTTATCTTACAAGGCTAGGAACTCATTCTGTAAGGTTTGCCCGTACGGACTTGCCCAGGGCATTTCACGTGTGGATGATAAAACTCAATGGCTTACACATCCAGGAGTATGGATTACATGGGGTACAACGACTGCCCTTGTACTAGTCCTGCTTGTTGGATGGTTTTAAAGAAAAACAAAGCGAGGTGAAAACATAAATGAATAAAATCTTGAAACTGTCAGCATTCGCACTACTTTCAATTTCTCTTACTGCCTGCTCTGAAGCCGCAGTAAAAGATACATCTCTTGATGATGTAAACAAGAAGGATCTTCCTCCGATCCATGAAGACTATTCATCTAACTGGTGGAAAGACCAGCCGAACGGAAACGCGGATACCAATAAGGACTGGGACGGCGAAGGCTGGATCTTGACAGCAAACGAAGTTAGTAACGGTATTGCCATAGCTGATATTAAAACTGGCAATACCGTAAAATACATCCAAAGCTCAGGTACACCCCACCATGTCCACTTGAACAAGGACCAGTCATGGGCTTTTGCGACACAGCGTTACGGAACAAGCCTGCTAGCTATCAATATGAAAACTCTGGAATCCCATAACATTGATTTTCCTGGATTTGATTCCGATCCCGCTCCTCAACACTTAACGTTTTCAAGGGATGGCAAATATGCTTTTACCTCTTTGAACGGCGTTGGCGCGGTTGGAATGATTGATGCAGAAAAAGCTGAACTTGTTAAGGTATTCAAAGATGTTGGTAAAAAGCCAAGGGATTTGAATATCACTCCCGATGGCAAAAAGTTGTTTGTCAGCTTGCAGGCAGAACCTTTCATTACAGTCATCGACATCGAAACAGGTGACATGAGAAACCTGGAAAGAACCGAAACTGACTACGGAAAAGGAACAGGTTCCGGAATGGATATGTCAAACGATGGCAAGCTTGTAGCTGTTTCAAACACAGCGGACGATGAGGTTGCTGTCTATGATGCGGAGTCGGAAAAACTTCTCAAGAAATTCGAGGATATTCCAAAGCCAGTTAACGTCCATTTCATGGGTGACACCTATGACCTTGTAACAGGCAACCGTAATGATGGATCCATTTCCATCATTGATGCAAAAAAATTAAAGTTCATCAAGACAATTAAAACAGGTCCCGGAACAAACATCCCTTATCTTGGTCCAGACGGATACTGGTATACTTCACAGAATGGTGCTGGGTATTTGACAGTGCTGGATCCAGAAGACAACTACAAGATTGTAAGGAAAATCTGGGGCGTCCAGAATATCCACTGGCTAAGCTGGAGTCCTGATGGCAGCATGATGTTCGGTTCGAACTGGGGAGATAAGACCCTTACAAAAATCGACCTTACCAAGAAGAAGGATTTCAGACAGACAATTCCTGTAGGGTTGAACCCTAACGGAATCGCCATCAAGACAAATGTACCTAAGGAACAGCTTCTGGCTAACCAAAAAGGCAATGAAGAAGAAGCTAACAAAATCAAGAAAGCTTCCACACTTGTATTCCCAGATGCGAGGAATGTCAATGAAGAAGCCTTCCTCGGCACTTGCTTAACATGCCATGATATCGGCCGTATCATGAGAAACAACAGTAAAGGTCCCGAGGCATGGACATCAGTTGTTGACCGTATGAAAGGGAACGGAGCTAAAATGACCGATGAACAGAGACAGCAAATCATCGATTATCTTGCTTCTGATGAGCATAAATCCCTTTCAATCCAGACTGAGCTAGAAATGGAATTGGCTGAACAAAATAAGGATAAAGAATAAAAAAGCGCAATTACCCAATCAACCGCTAGTGCTGGATAAAAAAAATCCTAATGCTTCTTAACAGGAAGCATTGGGATTTTCATCTAATTCTTTTATATAGTCCCATAGTCTCTCATGAAGATTTGATTTGAACTGTTTATCCTTCCTTAACAGGTAAAATGGGCGGAAACGGTCCCTGTCTTTGAAAGAACTGACCATAAGCTGTCTTGTTTTAATCTCGGGGCAGATCGCCAGCTTGGAAAAGACAGCCACACCAAGTCCATTTTTCACACCTTCTTTGATGAGTGTGTTGCTATTATACACAAGGACGGATTCTGGTTTGATATTCAAGCCATTCCATAAATCCAGCGTAGCCTGCCTCATCGCACAGCCCGGCTCTCTGATCAGCCAGGTCATTTCCTCGAGCGTTGAAGGGTCCTGGTTTGCCGGATCTGCCCTAAGCTGTGGAGATACACCAAGAACAAGCAAGTCATCATAGAACTCATGAGAAATAAAGTTCATATCGGCCAGCTTGTCCCTCGACAAGAGCTAGGTCAATTTCAGAAGCATAAAGTAAATCTGTAATATGCACAGATGTCCCGATGGTGATCTGAATTTGATGGCTGGTTATATCAGGATTCAGCTTGATGAAATCCTGGACCACCTTTGAGATCAGGCATTCACCGATTGTATTGCTGCAGCCAATCTTGATTGATTGACTTGAGTCCCCTTCTGCCAGAAGGTTTTCCAGTTTCTCATTCAATGCGATCAACTGCTGGCCATGTTCATACAATGTTTTTCCAGCCTCTGATAATTTGATTTTGCGATTGCCCCTGATAAACAATTGTTTATTATAATAAGTTTCTAGCTGACTGATTTGATGGCTGACGGCTGGCTGTGAAAGATTCAGCATCTTTCCTGCCTGGGAGAAGCTCTCATATTTAGCAGCCGCTATGAATGTCTTTAAATGTTCCAGATTCAATATGATCGCACCCCTTTATACTATAAGAATTGGAGGTAATAAAATGAAGAAATTAGATATCATTATTACCGTTATCGTTTTATCTGTTTTTATTTTCGGTCTGATGTACTTTACGAAGGATAATTCCGTCACATACCGCGACGTGAAGTTCGAAATTGCCTCATTAACCATTTTATCCACTGTTTCCCTGTTCACTTATTTCGGTATCAGAAGAAACTTAAATCATTAATTGGCATTATACCACATAGGGTTTAAATTGTGAGATAAAAATAATGTTGTAAAACCTAGGAGAACTCCTAGGT
>NZ_JBIQOE010000223.1:0-16205 GCF_047739415.1 Mesobacillus sp.
CATCGCGTCAAGACTTGAATTCAATCTTGGCGGGAACGGAACGAATCCTGTCTGGATCGGTAACGTGAAAGTCGTAGATATTACTGGGACTCCAGTAGATCCAGATGCTCCTAAACAGCCGCTTCCAGATGGAAATCATGTTTATAATGGCACGTTTGACCAGGGCGGCATGGATCGTCTGTTGTTCTGGAATTTCTCAGTCGACGAGGCAGCTGCTGCAACAGCATCTGTTTCCGAAGAAACGAGAGAGCTACGTGTCGCGATCGAAGATGGTGCCAATTATCCTGAAGCAGTCCAGCTTGACCAACAAGGGATTTATCTAGTTAGGGGAAATGATTATAAGCTTTCCTTCAAAGCAAGAGCAGACGAGCCAAGAAATATTCAAGCCAGCATACTGAATGTGGACGGCTCGGAGAATTATTCTGGAATGAACACAATCGAACTCACTTCGAATATGGAAGAGAAAACATTTGAATTTACAATGCCTGAGGATGTTTCTGATTCAGAAGCTCAACTTGTCTTTAACTTTGGAGACGTAGATGGCGATGTCTATTTGGATGATGTAGTGCTGCTGAAGACATCAAACATTCCTGATTATGAGAACATTGACTTGTATCCGTTGAAAAATGGTGATTTTGCGGATGGTTTGAATTCATGGGGAAATTATGTGCATTACGATGCTGCAGCCAGAATCTCTGAGGAAAATGGCGAAGCAAAAGTGGCAATCGGCAATGAAGGAAATGAAACATGGGGTGTCCTTTTGGAACAAGGTAATTTAAGCCTTGCTAAAGGAGTCTTATATGAGCTTAGCTTTGCCGCTCGTTCTACAAAGGAGAGAAAGGCTGAAGTTACGGTTGAAAACGCTGCTTACACAAGATTCTTAAGTGAGTCCATAACACTTAGTGACCAAATGCAGCAATACACATATGAATTCACGATGCCTATCGATGACACGGCGTCCTTCAAGATGCTGCTTGGCAAGACTGCTTTGTCACCAATCGGCGAACATGATGTATTCATTGATAATGTGGTCTTGAAAGTTAAGGACGCACCATCCCAGCAGGAACCCGAGCCTGTTTCCACACCTGGTATTGATAATGGAACTTTTAGCGAAGGAACAGAAGGTTGGACCGCATGGTGGGGAGACCAGTGGAGCGGTATCGCAGAAGGGAATATATCTGCTGAAACCGGAGAGTTGAAGGTTGCGATTTCAAAGGTTGGCGATGCTTCATACGCTCCACAGGTATATCAAAAGGGACTGCTATTTGAAAATGGCGGCAGCTATACTGTCACATTTGATGCAAGAGCAGACGTACCGAGGAAAATGAATGTCAATATAGGGAAAGAGCTGTCAACTGAACCATGGTTTACACCCTATGTGCCAACGCAAACAATTAATTTAACGACTGATATGAAGCCATACAGCTTTAACTTTGTTATGAATGAAGCAACGTATGCTGATGGAAAGATCGTTTTCGAGCTTGGCAATATTGAAGGTGGAAATGCGGCAACGAATGTCTATCTGGACAATGTAATCATCACAAAAAATTAAGTTAATTAGCGGATGGATCGACTTGGTCGAAATAATTGAGAATGTGGTCGAATTATTAAGAAATTCGCCAATAAAATTCAAATATGGTCGGAATCGATAGGCAGAACAGCAAGTCTTTTCTGCCTCTTTTCCTTCAATTTCATTGCGTTGCTTTAAAATTTAACAATCACTGTTGAAAATGACGAGGCCAGCGTAATCCTGACCATCATAGTGAACTCTTAAAGGTGGAAATGCAATATGAATTTACAGAAAAACAACAGTCTGCCTAAACAGATTGGCTTATTAGCACTTACCTGGCCCATTTTTATAGAAATGTTCTTGCACATGTTAATGGGCAGCACGGATACTTTCATGCTGTCTCATATTTCGGATGATGCTGTTGCGGCTGTAGGTGTAGCCAATCAGCTCGTATTTTTCATGATCCTGGTATTTGGTTTCGTTGCGACAGGGACTGCGGTTCTGGTATCGCAAAATCTTGGGGCTGGACTTCAAGTGGATGCAAGGAAGATATCTGGTCTCTCGCTATCTCTTAATCTTTTATTTGGAGTATTGGTCAGTGTCATTGTTGTCGGTTTCAATGATTTATTTTTACAAATGTTCAACCTCACTCCAGAAATACACCGGCTGGCGCAACAGTATTTGACCATAGTTGGGGGAACACTTTTTACACAGGCGCTCCTTGTTACTGCTTCGGCAATCCTGCGGGCAAATGGATTGACAAAGGAAGCGATGTTCATTTCAATCATTATGAATATCATCCACCTTGTCGGAAACAGTTTATTTATTTACGGACTTTTCGGCGTTCCGGAAATGGGTGTTCAGGGCGTAGCTATTTCAACAGCCATATCCCGCGCGATCGCAGTGATTCTGATATTCCGCTTACTATACCGCAGGCTTCCTATGAGAATTGCTTTGGAAGACTATCTGAATTTTAATAAGGTTTTTATTAAAAAGATCCTTAAAATAGGTGTTCCTTCCGCTGGCGAAAATGTTGTGTATAACACTAGCCAGATGGCAATCACAGTCATTATTGGTTTGCTGGGGGCTATGGCACTGACAACAAGGGTATACACATTTAACATCATGTCATTCATGATGCTTTTCGGAATAGCTATAGGTCAGGGCACGCAAATACTGATTGGATACAAAGTAGGGGCCAGAGAATTTGATAAAGCCTATCATCAGCTATTAAAAAGCTTGAAACTAAGTATCGTCATCACAATGGCGATCACTGTGGTTATCGTTGCAATCAGAGAACCTATACTTGGGGTCTTTACCGATAATAAGGAAATCATCAGGGAAGGAAGCAAGGTTTTGCTTCTTTGCTTAATCCTTGAACCTGGCCGAACCTTCAATATAGTCGTGATCAGTTCTCTCAGAGCAGCTGGAGATGCAGTATTCCCGGTGAAAATGGCCTTTGTCTCGATGTGGGGAATCAGTGTTCCACTCGCGTATTTATTGGGGATTAAAATGGGTTTTGGTCTTTCTGGGATTTGGATGGCTTTTATAGTTGATGAATGGTTCAGAGGAATCATCATGTATATCAGATGGAGAAGCCGTGTATGGGAGAAGAAGGTCCTGGTTGATGAAAGGGTACAAACAGCATGATCGTTGATTTTTGAGAGGAGGGCAAGAAGGTGAATTACAGACAGCTTGGAAGCACAGGGATAAAGGTGTCGGAAGTTGGTTTTGGTGCATGGCAGCTCGGGAATGCCAGGGACTGGGAAGGCATGGAGGACAAGCATGCAATCAGGCTGGTGCATGAAACGCTTGATCAAGGCTGCAATTTCTTTGATACAGCTCCGAATTATGGGGGAGGTAATAGTGAGTCATTGCTTGGGGAAGCTCTTTCTGGAAGAAGGAGCGAGGCGGTGATTAATAGCAAGTTTGGGCATCATCCAGATAACACCCTCAATTTTGATTCGCAGAAAATCCGCAGTTCGGTTGAAGATAGTTTACGTCGGCTTAAAACGGATTATCTGGATTCTATTTTATTGCATAACCCTCCGTTTGAAATCTTGACTGGAAGCACAGATCATTTTGAAGTACTAGAGTCACTCAAGCAGGAGGGCAAGCTCCGGGCTTATGGAGCTTCAGTGGACTCTGCGAGAGAAATGGACCAGCTGATTCGGAATACCGGAAGCCAGGTTATTGAGGTAATGTTCAACATTTTTCATCAGGAGCCAAGAAAAGCCTTCAAGAAGGCAACAGAAAAAAATATAGGACTGATTGTAAAAGTGCCGCTTGATTCTGGGTGGCTATCAGGCAAATATAATGAAAGCAGTATTTTTACAGACATCCGGAGTCGTTGGGATCGCGAACAGCTTAAGAAAAGAGCCGATCTCCTGCCTGTTCTTAAGGAAATGCTTGAACCTGATGAATCCCTGGTCCAGTTGGCTTTAAGGTATATTCTTTATTATCAAGAGGTTTCGACCGTCATTCCTGGAAACAAGAATCTCGAGCAGCTGATTGAGAATTTATCAGCTTCAGGCAAAAGGATCTCTGTTGAAAAAGCTGAGAAGATAGAGGAGATTTGGGAACAAAAGCTGCAAGCTGACCCGTTGGGTTGGTAGAAAAACAAATAGAGTTTTTGGAGGTTTTATATAATGGCATATCAACCAGACAGCAATCGCTATGAAACGATGACTTATAACAGGTGCGGAAAATCAGGCCTTAAATTGCCGGCCATTTCCCTGGGCCTATGGCACAATTTCGGAGGCCAGGATACTTTTGAAAATGGCCGTTCGTTAATTAGACGAGCTTTTGATCTTGGCATCACCCATTTCGATCTTGCGAATAATTATGGTCCCCCGCCTGGTTCAGCAGAGGAGAATTTTGGAGTAATTCTCAGGAAGGATTTTTCAGGCTACCGTGATGAGATGGTTATCTCAACAAAAGCAGGATATGGTATGTGGCAGGGTCCATACGGAGATTGGGGATCAAGAAAATATCTCGTATCGAGTCTTGACCAAAGCTTGAAAAGGATGGGACTTGATTACGTCGATATTTTCTACCATCACAGACCTGATCCGGAAACTCCTTTAGAGGAAACAATGATGGCACTTGATCATGTCGTCAGGCAAGGAAAAGCTCTTTATGTTGGCTTGTCCAATTATGGAGTGGAGGAAACGAAGCAGGCAATCGGAATTTTAAGAGAGCTGGGTACTCCATTGCTGATCCACCAGCCTGCATATTCCATGTTTAACCGCTGGGTAGAAGACGGACTGACTGATTTGCTTCAAGAAGAAGGAGTCGGATCAATCGCATTTGTTCCATTGGCGCAAGGGTTGCTGACAAACAGGTATATCAATGGAATTCCACAAGACTCGAGAGCCTTGAAGCCAAACAGCTTCCTGAACGAGGGAGATGTATCTGTAGAAGTTCTTGCTAAGGTTAGGCAATTAAATGAAATAGCACAGGACCGGGGCCAGTCACTTGCCCAGATGGCGCTTGCCTGGGTGCTTAGGGAACAGAAAATCACCTCAGCGCTTATTGGCGCCAGCAAGGTCAGCCAAATTGAAGAAAACGTCGCTGCACTGAACAATCTTAGATTCAGTGAATCAGAACTGAATATGATTGATGAAATCTTAAAATAAGGACTTCTAACAAAGCTGTAAAGCCAAATGGTTTTACAGCTTTTTTTTATATTGGAATGATTTTCTTGTCTTTAGGGTAAAGGTAATTTTATCTAATATCAGGATAGGTACGCATCTCTTTTTACCAAAGGTGTCTGCTCTGGTAGTATTTAATTACCGTAATTTCGGCACTGCCTTAATTGAAAATAAGAAATCCTGAAAGTGTTAACAATATCTAAAAGGAAAAAAACGAGAGAATTTAGGGGTGAAAAAGTGATCAGCTTTGAAAATGTATCGAAGAAATATGACGATGGAACTTATGCGGTAAATAACTTTAATTTACATATCAAAGAAGGAGAATTGCTTGTCCTGATCGGTCCAAGCGGCTCCGGAAAAACGACAACATTAAAAATGATCAATCGATTGATTCCGCTTACGGAAGGCTACATTAAAATCAAGGATAAGATGATCAGTGACTATGATATTCATGAGCTTCGCTGGGACATTGGGTATGTCCTGCAGCAAATTGCGCTATTTCCGCATATGACGATTGAAGAGAATATTGCGGTTGTCCCGGAAATGAAGGGATGGGAGCAAAAAAAGATTGATCACCGTATAGATGAATTACTGAATATGGTTGGACTTGAACCAAAAACGTACCGTAAAAGGCTGCCCCATGAATTATCCGGAGGACAGCAGCAACGAATTGGTGTAGCCCGCGCACTGGCAGCCAACCCACCGATTATTTTAATGGACGAGCCATTTAGCGCATTGGATCCCTTAAGCAGGGAAAAGCTCCAGGACGATCTCATCGAACTGCAAAAAAACATAAAGAAAACCATCGTATTTGTGACCCATGATATGAGTGAAGCATTAAAACTTGGAGATCGGATTTGCCTGATGAAGAATGGAGAAATCGTTCAGACGGGAACTCCAGAAGAGCTGATCCAACAACCTGTAAATGAATTTGTCCGTGAGTTTGTGGGGATAGATCAGGGAAACAGAACAACGGTAGATGTTCGGGAAGCTATCCAACCGTTAACGTCTGAAGAACTGAACAATCTTCCTGTAATTGCCTCGACAGTGTCTATAAATGAAATCCTCACGTTATTGAGTGAGCATGAACAGCTGGCGGTTGAAGAAATGGATGAAATAATCGGGACCATAGACAGGCGTGGAATGATCCGGATTTTATCAAGGCAGATGGAGGGGATGAAATGAATAGCTGGACTTCCACATTTATAGACAGAAAAGACGAGCTTTTAAGTGCCCTCCTGGAACATATTCAGATTTCCTTTATAGCACTTTTTTTCGCTGTCCTAATAGCTATACCATTGGGAATCTTTCTTACCAGAAGGAAGCAAATTTCCGAAGGGATCATTGGGATAACAGCCGTTCTGCAAACGATTCCTTCGCTTGCATTGCTGGGTTTATTAATCCCTCTATTCGGCATTGGGAAAGTCCCTGCTATCATAGCGCTTGTGGTTTATGCGCTGCTGCCGATATTAAGAAATACATATACAGGAATCAATGAGGTGGATCCTTCGCTAATTGAAGCCGCTCGTGCAATGGGAATGAACAGCAAGCGACGTCTGATGAAAGTAGAACTCCCATTGGCGATGCCAGTCATTATGGCTGGGATCAGAACGGCGATGGTCTTAATTGTCGGAACAGCGACGATTGCCGCGCTGATAGGAGCAGGTGGTTTGGGCGACCTTATCCTTCTCGGAATCGACAGGAATAATACGGCATTAATCGTTCTTGGAGCAATACCTGCTGCCTTGCTTGCCATCCTGTTCGACCTTGTGCTCAGAAGGTTCGAAACAGTTTCCTTTAAAAAATCTCTTATCACGATTGGTGCCTTATCCTTAGCAGTCCTTTTAATAATGATCATTCCTTTTTTAGGCGAAAAAAACGAAGAAGAGATTGTCATTGGTGGCAAACTGGGTTCGGAACCAGAGATTTTAATCAATATGTATAAACTTTTAATTGAAGAAGAAACGGACCATTCTGTTCAGTTGAAACCTGGTCTAGGAAAGACTTCATTTGTTTTTACAGCATTGGAAAACGGCAATATTGACATTTATCCCGAATTCACCGGCACGGCCATTTCAGAATTTTTAAAAGAAACGGCTGAAAGTACGAGCCGGGAAGAAGTTTACCAACAGGCAAAAGAAGGAATGAAAAAAGAGTTTGGTATGGTAATGCTTCAGCCGATGGACTATAACAACACGTATGCTTTAGCTGTTCCTGAACAGCTGGCTGAAGAAAATGGTCTGAAAACCATTTCCGATTTAAAAGCGATTGAATCCTCGCTAAAAGCAGGTTTTACCCTTGAATTTTCAGATAGAGAAGATGGATATAAAGGAATCCAAAAACTCTATGGACTGAATCTGCCAAGACTGATCACAATGGAGCCGAAACTCAGGTACAGGGCGATCAAAAATGATGAAATAAACCTGGTTGATGCCTACTCAACCGACAGTGAGCTCCAGAGATATAATCTCGTCGTACTTGAAGATGATAAAAACTTGTTCCCTCCATATCAGGGAGCTCCTCTAATGAGAGCAGAAACAGCAGAAAAATATCCCGAAATCGTCGAGGCACTCAACAAGCTAGCCGGTAAAATCACCGATGACGAAATGCGGAAAATGAATTACCAGGTGAATGTAGAAGGGAAATCGGCTGAGGAAACAGCACGGGAGTATTTGAGAGAAGCTGGATTATTGAAATAAATAAATTTAGGAACATCAGTTAAGAAAAGTATCGATAAAGACAAGAGGCAGAAAAACCAATTGGTTTTTCTGCCTCTTTGTCAGTAGAAGAATTAATTCAGATTAGTTATTTATACTCGATAGAAAGCGAGTTTTCGCCTGTTCAAAAATGGCATTGATTTCGCCATGGATGGATTCTCTTTCATTTTTATTATCCACATCTATAACCTTCATTTTTAATTCTTTCACTAAATTATGTTCTTCTGAAGTTAAAATATCCTTAAACATATGAAATCCTCCTGTTGTACTACTTAGGTGTTGAGAAATAAAAATCCCATGATGGAAAACCCGAAGTTGGCTTTCTTGATAGATGATTGTTTACCCCCTTTTGAAAACTAATAAACTCATTTTGAACTACATAAGAGGTTCGAACCCCAAGCGTTTTAAGGGGAGTAATGGAGCTATATTTTTTTACAGAAAAAGAAAATTACAAGTTATTTTTTACCTCGATGAATGAAGCGAGGGTTTTTTGTTGTTTTGCAAAAAAAGCACTTCAAAAAAAGATAAATTTATAGTACTCCCAGGGGTTTTATATGTGATTTGACTCACTACATTGATAATTATTCGCAATTAAGATGAAGGTAAGAAATCAAAGGAGGGGATTTGGTTGAAAGCAAAAGACGGAAAGGCACAGGAAGAAGTTCAGGATGAAATCGTAGAGGATACCAGTCACGCAAAATCGAAGGTAGGAACTTGGATATCAGTTGGAGTAGTAGGAGCAGTGATTCTTGCTACGTACTTTATTCTATTTGGACTCTATATGGCAAGAGTATAGAAGGGGGAGCGAGAAAGATGCATTTGGATGAAAAAATCTGGCTGTTTTTAAGTTTTGGCATGATCATGGGTTTCATGATTTTTACTGGGTACCAGGCAGTGGCTTTGGGAATGGGGCCCCCAAGCAATAAAGAAACGATCGATCCGCAAAAGGTCGATGAAACAGCTCCATTTGACGAGCCGGGAATAAAACAAATTGGTGAAAATGAGTATGAAGTTGTCATGACGCTTCAGGTATTTAGTTTTACACCGACGGAAATCGAAGTCCCTGCTGGATCAACTGTCCACTTCACTTTAACGTCAAAAGATGTTGTTCATGGTTTCCAGGTGGCAAATACGAATTTGAACGCAATGGTTATGCCGGGTCATATCCAAAAAATATCGCAAAAGTTTGATAAACCAGGTGAATATTTGGTGTTATGCAATGAATATTGCGGTGCAGGACACCAGGCAATGAGCACGAAAATCATCGTAAAATAAAAGGGGGGAAAGAATGTGCAGTCTGCATTAAAATCAACTTCATTTAAACAAAAAACCAATCAAATATTAGGAATCAGCCAGGAAGATGCAAGGATCTCGAAATCATACTTATCTATCGCATTTATCGCATTGCTGCTTGGCGGTTTTCTTGGTTTGCTGCAAGGGCTGAATCGTGCTGGTGTCCTGCAATTGCCGCCATGGCTTAACTATTATCAGGTGCTGACGGCTCATGGAATTCTATTAGTAGTTGTATTATCTGCGTTTTTCACGATTGGGTATTTTTATGCCGGACTCTCTCACACACTGGGAGGATTGCTGCCTAAAGTAAGGAAAATGGCATGGATCGGCTTTTGGATGAAGATTTTCGGATTTGTTTTGGTCGTCATTCCGATTTTAAAGAATGAAGCATCCGTCATGTACACCTTCTACCCGCCAATGGCTGCATCACCAATGTTTTACTTTGGTTTGGTATTCATTGTATTGGGCATCTGGATGCTTTCATTTGGAGCGTTTACTCAGGTTGCGAACTGGAGAAGGAATCACAAGGGGCAACATCTCCCGATCCTCGCCTTCTTTGCAACTGGTGTCTTTGTCCTGTTAGTTGGCGCAACAGCCTTTGTTGCAGTTGAAGTCATTTTCATGATCATTCCATGGACACTTGGCTGGACTGACGGCATAAACGTGTTGCTTGCCCGTACACTTTTCTGGGCATTTGGCCATACTGCCGTTAACATCTGGTATTTGACAGCTGTTTCTGCATGGTATGTAATCGTACCAAAAATAATCGGCGGACACCGTTGGAATGATCTTTTGACTCGTATGGTTGTCATTCCTTTAGTGATTATGAACATTACCGGAGGATTTCACCATCAGATCATTGACCCGGGTATTTCAGAGTCCATCAAATATATGCACGTTTTCATGAGCCTTGCAATCGGATTTCCTTCTTTAATGACCGCATACGCGATGTTCAGAGTATTTGAACGTACCGCAAGAGCCAAAGGCGGAAAAGGTTTAGTTGGCTGGTATAAAAAGATGCCATGGGGCGATGTACGATTCCTGTCTCCTTTTATCGCCATGGTAGCATTCATTCCGGCCGGAGCCGGCGGAATTGCACAAAGCACGAACCAGTTGGATCAGGTTGTACACAATACGATGTGGGTAGTAGGCCATTTCCATTTAACGCTTGGTATGTCTGTCATCATGACCTTCTTCGGCATCAGTTACTGGCTGGTTCCATACCTTTCAAAACGTGTGTTAACTCCAGCCATGAATAGATTGGGAGTAATTCAAACCGTCATCTGGACTATAGGTATGGTGATCATGTCGATTTCCATGCATGCTGCAGGTCTCTTCGGTTCTCCGCGAAGAACATCATTCACCACCTATGGGGATTTTGCAGAAACGCTTGGATGGAACCCTTATATGGCAGCTGTAGGCATTGGAGCAAGCTTATTGCTGATTGGCGTCATCCTTCAAGTTTATGCGGTGTTCAACCTCATGTTCTTCGCACCAAAGGGAGTAACAGAATTCCCAATTGCTGAAGAGGAAGCAGGAGCGGCAAAAACTCCATACTGGACAGAGCGCTGGGGAATTTGGGTTGTACTCATGCTGTTGGTTGTTTCAATGGCTTACGTCTTGCCAATCGCAGACATGATCATGAATGCACCACCTGGATCGCCGCCATTTAAAACTTGGTGATAATGTAAACGAAGAGATAGCTCCTGTATTCAGGGCTATCTCTTTCAAATCAGCACGATATGTGAAAACGATATTTTTACCACTGAAAAAATGGGGTGTGATCAATTTGATCAAAAATCGGCAAACGCTCGTTTCTTGTATAGTTGTATTGGTGTTTGGACTGCTTTTATTTTATACAGGAACAGACGGATTCACTGCTTATACAGCAGAGACAGCAAGAGTGACAAAGCTGGTTGAGGAACAGCCCCAGTTTCCCGAATTAATCTTTGAGGATAGTGAGGGTCGGACCTATTCAATATCTGAATTCGAAGGTAAGTATGTATTTATCACTTTTATTTATACAGGCTGCACTACTATTTGCATAAAGTTAGAAGAGAATATGTCGCAGGTGTACAATCTGCTTCCCGGTGAATATCTAGGCAAGGATATTGTCTTTTTAAGCATAAGCTTTGATCCAGGCAATGATGATCCTGCTACTTTAAACAAGTATAGGGATTTATTCGGAAGTGATGGGGAGACGTGGAGAATGGCAAGGGTTCCGGACCAGGAACAGTTAGATACCTTGCTGGAGAAGTTTGGTGTCATTGTAATTCCAGATGGAAATGGAAACTTCGCTCATAATTCAGCGTTTTATTTAGTGGACCGGCAAGGCGCATTGGTGGATGTAATGGATTTCACCAAGGTAAATGAGGCGGCAGATAAGTTAAAGAAGACTCTGAATGCAGACGGGGGGAAACAACGATGAATCAATTTCTAATCGGGCTTGTCCTTTTAATCGGTTTAATGCTTCCTCCTGTTGCAAACTTGATGGAATCCGTCATGATCATTCACATGCATATGCAGATGCCGATGCTGGTGATCGCCGGATTTTTCATGGGACAGTTTTTCCAGCAGCGTTTTCCTCATTTCTTTTCAAAATATAATCAAGAGGGCATCCCAGGAATTCTTCTTTTTATCATCATAATGGGTTATTGGATGCTGCCGCGCACAATGGATGAAGCCTTGACTGTAAATAGTGTGGAATTATTCAAGTTTATCAGTTTGCCATTCCTCGCGGGAGTGCCTCTAAGAGATTCCTGGCAGAAACTCAGCAAGAATCGGAAGAATTACACCATTGGATTTTTTACAGTGATTTTTCTGGGTATGGGCTGGTTATATATTCAGGCAAACGATCAGCTATGCAATAATTATTTAGTAGTTGACCAGATGATCCTCGGATGGGGATTCATCACAATGGCCATCTGTATGGTCATTTACTTAATCTATGCGGCTGTTGTGGATCCTTCATTATATGAGTAGGAATTGATCCATTATGTAGCAGCATGTCACAGCAGGGTGCAATCAGGTATAATAAGTTGAAGGTATTTTATTAGAAGCGTTAATTGTTGCATATACAATCAGCTGGAAAAGGCGAATCAGGCTAGAGGAGGACTAAAATGAAAATAGCAATCTCATTCAGTGGCGGGAAGGACTCTACGCTAGCATTATATAAAATACAGAACAACCCTGATTTTGAGGTTGACTCATTGCTCGTGACGCTGACAGAAGGGTTCGATCGCGTATCGATTCATGGAGTTCGCTATGAGCTGTTAAAGCTCCAATCTGAGTCATTGGGAATTCCATTAAGAGAGGTATGGCTTCCGCAGGACTGTCCGGATGAAAAGTATCAAGAAATAATGGGAAAAGCTGTTTCAAGTATGAGAAAAGACGGAGTTACCCATATCGCTTTTGGCGATATACATCTTCAGGATGTTCGGGAATATCGAGAGAAATTGTTTTCGGCCTCGGGATTAACCCCTGTTTTTCCGCTCTGGGGTGTACCGGTAGAGGATGTAAGTCGTGAATTTATAGATCTGGGATTCGAAACGATTTTAACATGTGTTGATTTAGAAAGGCTGGATCCATCATACGCAGGCAAAGTATATGACATGAAGTTTATCAGGGAATATCCGAAAGACCATGATATTTGCGGTGAGAATGGAGAATTCCATTCATTTGTATTCCATGGTCCTAACTTTGCATTTCCGATTAACTATAAATTAGGCGAGAAAAAATTGACAAAGGACTATTTCACTCAAAAAGATCGATTCTTGTATATAGATTTAATCCCGTATTAAATTTTATAAACTTTTAAGTGCAGATAAATAGTAAACAAACTTCCAGCAATGAAAAAAATGACGCCCGTAATAGAGTTTGGAGAAAGATAATGTAAAAAATCCATAAAAAGCACCCCTTTATTTAGATATAAATATCGTATTACGATATTTTGTATTTTAATTATATCGTGTTAAGATATAATTATCAATAAGAAAGTAAGGTGGAATTTTTGCTTAGTAAAGATGTATATGAGTACCTCTCTGAGTTTCGATACCAATTGAGGAAGTTCCAGAAGTTCAGTGAAACAGCAGCTGAAAATATGGGCATCACCGCCCAGCAGCACCAGTTGATGCTGGCCATAAAAGGGTACCCGGAAAGGGATTATGCTACACCGAGCGAACTGGCAGAACGACTGCAAATCACCCATCATTCATGCGTCGGCCTGATTGACCGCTGCGAAAAGTCAGGACTGGTCTCACGCAGGAAAAACCCGGAAGACGGCCGTAGTGTATTCGTGGATGTAACCGATAAAGGAATGGAAATCCTCGAGGGCCTGTCTGAGATTCACCTTGAAGAAATAAAGCGGATTGGATTATTTAAGGAGAAGCTTTAAATATAAAATAGGGAAATACACAACTGAATGAGAGAGAATTTGCGGGAGAAAAAATCAGTTGATTAAGAGGTAACTTATGAAAAAAAGAATCATCTATTTTGGAATTATAACTATAATCCTATTCCTTCTTTTGTTAGGGACTTATAAATTGATGAATTCCCGGACATTTCAATTGTTCGGAGGACTGACAGCTCAAGTAAATACCGATGAAAAAGTAGTAGCTTTAACCTTTGACGATGGCCCCACACAACATGTGGCAGACATTGTGCCAATATTAGAGAAGTACGATGCTAAGGCAACTTTCTTCCTGATTGGCAATGAAATCGAAAAAAATCCAGAAGCAGCTCAGATGATCGCCAAGTCAGGTCATCAAATCGGGAATCACACCTACTCCCACAACCGGATGTTGTTCAAATCCCCGTCCTTTATCGAAGAGGAAATCGAGAAAACCAATAAGCTAATTATAAAAGCTGGTTATGAAGATGAAATCGATTTCCGTCCGCCAAATGGAAAAAAATTGATTGCCCTGCCATATTACTTGAATCAGCAAAATATCGACACTATCACCTGGAATCTGGAACCCGATTCCTATTACACCAATTCAACCGACAAAATAAATTACATAAAGAACAATACAAATCCGGGATCCATCATCCTATTGCACCCGATGTACGATCAGACAGATGAAGAACTTAAAACACTAGAGGGGATATTGCAGACATTGAGTGCAGAAGGATATACATTCATCACGGTAAATGAACTTCAGAAAAGGTGATAACCCCCCCTTTCGTTCTTCCCTATTGGACATTGCAATTTAAAAACAAAAAAGCTGTAAAAACGATTGGTTTTACCGCTTTTTAAGTAAGTGGAGAAAAGGGTGGCTCGGACCAATTAAAGGGAGATTTATAATAATTCTGGAGTTAGACTAAAGAACAGTCTCTTTGGAACAGTGTATCGAACTTATTCGCAAGCCATTAAACAGTAACAGTTTGAAATTTTAAAGATGACAAAGGTTGCAAGGGCTTGGAAATTTATTGAACACTAGTCTTGCCCCATGAAAAGAATGCGAATCTAGAGAATGGTTACAGGTACCTATAGATACCTGTCATTTTGTGTTTGCAAATTGAAAAATTAGCTGGTTAAGTTCTTTGGCACCCTTAGTCGGAATACGGTGGTCAACATTCTCGATAAAATGCAGTTCGTTTTGGGGCAATTTTTCATGCAATTGCCTTGCATAAGAGTGAAAGGGCTTATCCTTCTTGCCATAAACCAGCATGATAGGCAGATTAATCTCATGTAGCTGATTGACACAATTGTATTTTAGACTATAGCGGTAATATTGCTCAATGTTGCGGTAATCCCCTTTTTTTGCTTCTGAAAACATAGTTTTAAACAGCTTTATATTATTTGAATTACTCCAGGAGATGGACCAGGCTAATAAATTTATAACCCCCTTGCTTGAAAGCTTGATTCCTAATGAAATCTTCTTTCTCAGGTAATCGTCATTTACATCGGGCATTGCCCCAACTGAAATTCCCCCCAAAGCTCTATCAGGAAACGTCAGCATGAATTCTAAAACAATAGAACCGCCCGTGGAATATCCGCATATAAACGCTTTGTTTATATTAAGATGGTCCAATAGTTGAATGATATCCTTGATAATCAGTGAATAGGTTATTGGTTCTTGTGAGTATGGGCTTTTTCCGTGTCCTCTAATGTCAAAGGTAATTATCTGGAAATTTTTCGAGAGTTCTTCTAATTGATATTGGAAGTTCACTGAAGTCAATACAGGAGGATGGATAAAAACAATCGGAGTTCCGCTTCCTTTTACAGTATAATACAGGCTGGCACTTTTCATATTCAGCATCGGCATTTACTTGTCACCTCAATTCCTTATTAATATTAAATCTTTAACGAATTTGACTGATCAGGAAAGGTTTAGACCGTCTTACAAAGGTCATTAAAGGACTCAATGAATATTTTTCCTTACTTTATTCAAAGAATGCATACTGCCTGGGTAAGTGAAGCAGAAAACAGGGAGCATTTCGTAAAGTATTAAAAATTAATTCTTTGATACAGGGGACACCTTATATATATCAGGGTGAAGAAATTGGAACGGCTAATGTAAAGCATGAATCAACCGAATAATATCAAGATGTAGAGACAGTAAGTATGTTTAGAGAAGTGTTGTGTAATTTTAGAAACGAGGAAATCTTAATTGAGGAAGAGGCTTTACTATATTTATAAGGGTTTGTGGACTGTAGTGAACAATCTAAGTGAATCTAGTTCAATTAAATAAAATAAGTCTGTGCACTGTATTGTGCACTGGTTAGTTTTTTCAAAAGTGAATATGAAATTGATGGAGTAGGATATAAAAAACACTTAAAAATCTATCCAATTTGACAATAAAAAAGTTAGTTAAGTGACTTCACTTAACTAACTTTTTTGACCACATGCTTTCTTACACTAAAAGCGTCATTTCGATAACTCATCTAGCGAAAGTTCAGTAAAATTATAAAAGAGCATAGCCATCTCTTAAGAGAGTGTACTTATCTAGTTTATTTTTAGTTGAACTGTAATTAAAGTCTATATCTTTTTTAGGATAATATGCTGATACTACGTCAAGAAAATAGACACAG
>NZ_JBIQOE010000224.1:0-2906 GCF_047739415.1 Mesobacillus sp.
AATTAATTGAAAAAGTGGTCGAATTAATTCAAAATGTGGTCGAATTAATTCAAAATGTGGTCGAATTAATTGAAGATGTGGTCGAATTAATTGAAAACCTTGCTAGATTCAAATGAATTCATGGTTATTTTAAATAAAAAAGTGGCTGCTATTGCAATAGATGCTGATATATCTGAGTCTTTGGCCGGTAATATTAATTATAGCTGTCTATTTTGCCATATTTATCTCGCTGATTTCAATCTTAATCCCTAAACCTGGCTTCATTTCTCTATAAAAAGCCCCTTGCACCATCAGCAAGGGGCTTCCCAATTATTTCGTAGAGTTTCTGTTCTCAATTCTGTGCGGCAATACAACGATATTTTCATCGACGTTTTCTTTGTTCATATATTTAGTCAATAAGCGCATCGCAACTGCTCCGATATCATATAAAGGCTGGACAATTGTAGTAAGCTGCGGACGTACCATAAGAGTAAGTCTAGTGTTGTCCGAAGCGATTACTTCAAAATCTTCAGGTACACTGTATCCGCGGTCAAATGCACCATGGATTACTCCCAGTGCCATTTCATCGGATCCGACAAGGATTGCTGTTGGCTTCTTATCAAGCTCAAGGATTCTTTCAATAGCTTCGAGACCTGAATCGTACGTATAATCCCCTTCGACAACAAGCTCTTCGTTATATTCAATACCAGCATCTTTTAATGCGCGCTTATAACCTTCAAGCTTTTTATCCTTGTTGATTGGCTCCAGCTGAGGTCCAATAACGAATGCGATTTCCTTGTGTCCTTTCTCAACAAAAGTAGAAACAGCATCAAATGTTGCCTGCTCATAATCAATATTGACTGACGGTATTTCTCCTGTTTCCTCAATTGAACCAGCAAGGACGATTGGTACCGGTGACTTCTTGAATTCGTCAACGTGCTCGGCTTTAATATTGCCGCCCATGAAGACAATTCCGTCTACTTGTTTGCCAAGCATTGTATTTAACAAATGCAGTTCTTTTTCAATATTTTGGTCTGAGTTGCTCAAGATAATATTATATTTGTACATCGTAGCGATATCTTCAATTCCCCTTGCCAGCTCAGCAAAAAACGGGCTTGCAATATCGGGAATGATGACTCCGACAGTCGTCGTCTTTTTGCTTGCAAGTCCGCGTGCAACGGCATTCGGACGGTATCCAAGACGGTCAATGACCTCCATGACTTTCTTTCTTGTAGCTGGTTTTACATTCGGATTTCCGTTGACAACACGTGAAACCGTTGCCATTGAAACGTTTGCTTCCCGTGCCACATCATATATTGTAATATTCATCTATTTCACTCCTTCAGGTAATAAACGGCGCTTTTCAGTTAGTTTACAGCAAAAATTGCCACAATAATCATTTTTTAAGTTTGTGATTATATGTACAAGCATAATTATGTTATTAATCATACGACATCCTTATCAATCCCGCAATGTGAACAACTTAATTTATTTATTTTTATCACTATTTCTGTTAAAATCACTTCTTTTTACGTTACCCTAAAATACACCATAAAAAAACCTTCCTGAAGAAAGGAAGGTTTCAAGAACTTTATACTCTCACAAACGGAGTGTTTTTTAATCCCTCTAAAAACTCATCAAACTGCTTCAAATCCATCTGCTGGGCATTGTCGGATAATGCTACTGCTGGATCAGGATGAACCTCTGCCATGACTCCATCTGCCCCAATTGCAAGAGCGGCTTTGGCTGCTGGCAGCAACAGGTCTCTCCTGCCTGTAGAGTGTGTTACGTCTACCATGACTGGCAGATGTGTTTCTTTTTTCAAAATTGGCACTGCAGAGATATCAAGTGTATTCCTTGTAGCTCTTTCGTACGTCCGAATTCCACGCTCACACAGAATGATTTGGCCATTGCCCTGTGACATGATATATTCAGCCGCATTGATGAACTCTTCGATTGTGGCGGCAAGTCCACGTTTGAGTAAAATAGGTTTGTTCACGGCTCCTGCAGCTTTTAAAAGCTCGAAGTTTTGCATATTGCGGGCGCCGATTTGGATAACATCAAGGTAGTCAACTGCGATTTCAATATCAGCAGGTGTGACAATTTCACTAATGACGGCAAGATCATATTCGTCTGCGACTCTCTTTAAGATTTTAAGTCCTTCTACCCCTAATCCCTGGAAGTCATAAGGTGAAGTCCGCGGCTTGAAAGCTCCGCCACGCAGCAACTTGAAGCCTTTTGCTTTAACTGCTTCAGCCACAGTCGCCACTTGTTCATATGATTCAACTGAGCAAGGACCGAAAACAAAATCCGGTGTGCCATCGCCGATTTTTAAGCCCTTAATATCAATGATGGTATCCTCAGGCTTTTTCTTCCTGGAAACGAGAAGAGCTTTGCGGTGGTCATCCGATTGAAGCTCAAGGCCTGCCTTAAATACTTCTTTGAAAATATGTTCTATTGTTGAATTCTCAAAAGGACCGTTATTTTTCTCCTTGATTAAATCAAGCATTTCCCTCTCGCGCACAGGGTCATAACGGTAGACACCCTGAGTCTCTTTTGCACGGCCAATTTCCTGGACGAGCAGGGCTCTCTCATTAATTAATGATAGAAGCTCTAAATTCAATTCATCCACACGATTTCTAAGCTGGTCAAGATTTTTACTCATTTTCTGTCCCGTCCTTTCGGAATTCATTTTAGTCCTAACCCCAAGACTTTTCAAACAAAGGTACACCCATTACTTTAACTGCACGCTGGATATGCGTATATTCTGATTTTTTTATAGCACCAGGATTTTATGGTGCACTTTTTATAAAATCAGCTTTCTGCGGCTCCGAGCCTAAAGCAATGTTACTTCAAAGCCGATAATAGAATAGGAGCCAGATGTAATAAAATGCAGCTAATATGCTATAAATCAAGCTGTATAATAT
>NZ_JBIQOE010000225.1:0-6610 GCF_047739415.1 Mesobacillus sp.
TTTCAAAGAAGTCCATGATAAGACACCAATTTTTTGCTTAGAATGCCCAAAAGATATGTATTATAGCATTATACATAGATTGCATAAGAAAAAAATAAAGATTAATGATGGGCTAGTAGCGGGAAATTTTGAAAAGGTTAAGTTTTTTGGTTGAACCAGTTAGAGCAATTATTAACAAGACACTATATGCCGAGTTTCAATTGAAACTCGTAAACTATAATGAAGACGCTATTAATATATTTAATGAAATTAAATGTGAAGATTGTTTTATTTTTATGGAAAAGGTCCCGGAAGGTTTAGATACAGAGGATATAAATGTTGAACATATTAGTTTAAACGAGTTGGAAAAAATTAAATTTATAATGGGAATGAGTGAGGTTTATGAGTAAAAATATTATCGGTAAGGTATTATCTAGTTCACCTAATTCAATAATGTTGGAAATTGACACTTTAAATATATTTGAATAAAACAAAGGACATCTGCAGGTAGGAAAATACATAAAGGTGGCAGATGGTAATCATAATTATGTAGTATGCGTTATAAATAATGTCAAGATTATTAATTATGATGTTTCTTCAGATTTAAAAGTAATTATTGAAAGCCAGCCAATTGGCAACCTGATTGATAATAATTTTGAGAGAGGGGGAAATGTTCTCCCATTACCTACCGAGCCCGTGTACATATTAACTACAGGTGAACTTGATCAAATATTCAAAGCTAATGTTGACTATGATTTTCAAATTGGATTGCTCGTCCAGAATAAGGATATTGAAATTAAAATTAGTGGGGATAAATTCTTTGGAAAACATGTGGCCATTGTTGGTTCTACTGGTGCTGGTAAATCCTGTGCAGTTGCAAGAATCTTACAAAATGCAGTAGGAATTCAAGATGGAAGTAACCTATACTCATCTGCACAGAAAAACTCACATATCTTAATCTTCGATATTCATTCGGAATATGCTGCAGCGTTCACTTTAGAAAGTGAACAGAATTTTGGTCTTAATAATTTGACTATAGAAAATTTAAAACTCCCATATTGGTTAATGAATTCAGAGGAATTAGAATCACTATTTATTGAAAGCTCAGAAAGTAATTCGCATAATCAAATTTCTATATTTAAACAGGCGGTTATACTTAACAAAGAAAAATATAATAAGAACTTAAATGATGTAACTTATGATACCCCTGTCTATTTCAGCATCAAAGAGGTATACAATTATATAGAAAATATGAATAGAGAAGTTATTAGCAAAGTAAGCGGTGAAAACACTCCTAAACTCCTTGATGGTACATTAATACGGGATAGAAAGGATTATTATTTTGAGCAATTATACGATTTTATTCCTCAATCCACCTCTAAAGATACTAAAGCAAGTAATGGCCCTTTTCATGGTGAGTTTAATAGATTTTCATCACGCTTAGAAACGAAATTATCTGATAAGAGATTACGCTTCCTTTTGGAACCTAAAAAAGCAGATGGTACCCACTTTGGTTCTGAGGATTTTGAGGAAATCTTAAAACAGTTTTTGGGATATCTAAATAAGTCAAATGTTTCGATTGTAGATTTGAGCGGAATACCTTTTGAGGTTTTAAGTATTACTGTTAGTCTTGTTTCTAGACTAATTTTTGACTTTTGTTTTCATTATTCAAAATTACAACATGAAGATAACTTGTTGAATGAAATACCCGTTATGATTGTATGTGAAGAAGCCCATAATTATATTCCAAGATCAATGAATGCTGACTATAAGGCTTCGAAGAAATCATTAGAGAGAATTGCTAAGGAAGGACGAAAATATGGCTTAAGTTTAATGGTAGTTAGCCAAAGACCATCGGAGGTATCAGAAACTATTTTTGCTCAATGTAATAATTTTGTTTCTTTAAGATTAACTAATCATGGGGATCAAAATTATATTAAAAACCTAATGCCTGATAGTACTAAATCAATAGGAGAGATATTACCCAACTTAGCTCCAGGCGAATGTATAGTTGTAGGGGATTCAATCATCATGCCTACAGTAATAAAAATGGACAAACCTCACCCTGAGCCAAAATCACAGAGCATCAGGTTCAACCATGAATGGCAAAAGGAGTGGAAGGACGTATCTTTTAATGATGTTATTAAACGTTGGAAAAGAGAAATAGAGATAGAGTCGTTAGAATAGTTTGACAAATAGCAGGTTTTTGCTAAGTGAAAAAGTCAGTTATCTTATAAGATGTAAATCCGCTCTTCTCCGCGAATTATGGACCATTTGTGCTGCAGGTAATTTTCCAAATTTATTTCATCTTATGTCTAATTGATACTGCAAATTAGGATGATAAAAAATCATCTTGATATGCAGTTTTTTTGTTTTTAATACTTACAATAAAAAACGCAGTCCCGACCTTCGTAGTTGATGCGCCTGGCGGAGGCGGGAAAATCTCCTTGCAGCCAAATTACTTGATATCCCAGAGTCCGGAAAAAGTGGTCCTCCGCAACTTTGAGGGTGTAATCACCTCTTACCCAGAGCCTGAAAATTATGTTCCAGGCAGGGCTGAAGGTTACTTCAAACAAGTGTACCCAGACTATGAAAAGAAAAAATCGAACGCTGGAATCGCAGCTATTATGAACGACAGTGAATTCAACCTGATTCCTGAAGGACTTGGCAGGATCGACCGCAGGGAAAAGTATGAGGAAGACCCTGCACATGCATCCCTGAAGGATAAGCGTGAAAAACGTGATGAACTGAAGGAGAAGAAATTTATGGCACAGCAGAAAAAAACGACAGCTGAAGCCGCAGATGGGCAAGGCGTGGTCCCATCCACAAAGGAATAGGAGGTTGAAAGATGGGGAATTGCGAGTGGTGCAGCAGTGTAAATACCAAACCTGTAACTGACAAGGTCTATTGGGAGCTTCCGGATGGAACAAAAGCGATTCAAATCAATGAAACACCTGCCATCCATTGCCTTGACTGCCAAATGACATACCAGACCGAATTGATTACAAAGGAAATCGAAGACCAATTATTTTTAATCGATACGAAAAAACTTGGCAAAGTAGTCACCTTTGAGGAATTGATGGAACAACCAAGATTATTGAAGCGGAATTACTTTGATTTTTCATCTTGAAGTTGATGTGACATAAATAACCTTAATTAGAATGCTGTTCACAAAAGTTTCACACTTCCTTTTTATCCAGTTACTCCCTCCTCTTTATAATAGAGTGGGGAGTATTTATTTTGGAAATGGGGAGAGAAAATGTCTATCGCTTTATCTATCATGCTGGTAGCAGCAATGGTTGTCTTATTCTTTTGCGGATATTATGTAAGGCTGATCATTGAGAAATTTGGGATGAACTGGCTCCATGCCGTGCCAATCACCGTAGCGATTTTAATGTTCAATATCATATGGGCATTGCTGGAGATGGCGAAATCAGCCAGATGGCAATAACAAGGGGAGCACCTTACCTAATCGGAAGTGCTCCCTTTTTTGCATTAAAGTGGACGGACACTGAACAAATCCGTTATAGTATGGACAAACTTATTTTAACAATAGGCAGGCGTTCATATATGTATAAAAGCTTTTACCACTTTCTTATGAAATACCGGAGCAACAAACCAAAGGATGCTATCAGCAGGTTTGCAAATTCCGCATACGATGACCTCTCGTTCCCAAAAAACTCGGAGGATTATGATGAAATAAGCTCTTACCTGGAATTGAACGGACATTATCCAGAAAGTATGGCTGTTTTTGACGAAGCCTGGGAGGAATATTTAATAGCGGAAAGCTAATTAGCTCTTGCGGCGAACCCGCGAGAGTCTTTTTTATGATTTTTTTCAGGACAGTATTTTTTTACTGCCTCCCGGCAAGAGATAAAAGCTTCTTCCATTCTCCATCTAGGCGTAGCGATTTTCAGAAAAGTGCATATACTGTTGTAATCACAATTCACGACTCATCGTTGAGAGGATGGAGGAAATGGAAAAACGGAAGAAACCTAAGTTTAACATCGGTGATACAGTCGTGATCACTATTTATGGGACTGTGGGGAAAGTGACAGATGTAAAATGGCTTGACGGCCTTCATGTATATGAGATAAATAAGAGCGAGGGCTTGTATTTGGAAACAAGTTTGCAGATGCTCTCTGAATACGATGGGAAGCTGCTTGAAAAGGAGCAAATTGACATCGAATACAAATATTTTTTCGGAGACTTAGTGCAGGTAAAGGGATATGGTTCAGACCTATTTAAGGTTGTCGGTTTTCGTACAGAAATCTGGAGATATAAAGAAGATGCCTGGGAGGATGTCATTTATGAACTGTCCAGGATTAAAGATGGAGAATGGCTTGAAGCCGGGGAAGAAGAACTGACACTTGTTGCGGACTCGGACAGTGCAGATACGTTTATCCAGAAGCTTGGACTTTTGTTTTCAGCCAATAAAGAAGTAAAGCCATCCGTCAACCTCGAGAAAAAGTCTCATCAGCCAAGAGCAGGTGAAAAAGAAGAGTTGAGGAAAATTCATCAAAAGAGGATGACAATCGATAATCTTCTCGATTTATATAATGATTACAGAATTTTATATAAATGGTTCAAAGATGAAGAATACGCGCATGTCATGAGAGTCATTCTTCGCAAACTTTCAATGCTTGTTAACAATGATGGAAAAAGCCACGTTTAAAATAATCCTGCAAATTCAAGCAGCACATAAACAAGAAAAGGAATTCCCGCCAATTGGAAAACTTTAAATAGGAAATTCACTATGGTGCCAAACAATTCAATAACCATACTATCTTCTTTGTTCACATCCTCAACAAACATTTCGGCAAGAATACCCAGTCTCTCCATACCTGATCACTCCTAATTTGATTTATTCCATTCTATGCTTGTCCAAAAACAATAGAACAATTTTCAGAAAATTGGTTTAGCTTGGCATTAAACATCAGTGCTTCACATACATTTGGAATAAAGGGGGGCGAATCTGTGAAAGAGATTGAGGTTGTTATCGATACAGAAGAGATTGCTGAATTTTTCTTTCATGAACTTGTAAAAAGGGGATACGTTCCCACAGAGGAAGAACTTGAAGAGATGGCAGATATCACATTTGAATATCTGATCGAAAAATGTATTATCGATGAGGAAGAAGATATAGACTAAGTAAAGTACACTTTGTAATGGCAGGTTCTGATGAATCTGCCTTTTTATATTTTTACATGAAGTTAGAAAGGAAATTTTTTAAAAAAACGTTCTGTTCAGTGAAACTCTCTCAACTTATAATCGTATACATTAATAAGAAAGAAAAAATGTAAAATCAGGGAGGCAAAGGGTATGTCATTTTTTAATAAAGTTTTTGCCAGTGTTGGCATAGGTGCAGCTAAGGTTGATACGAAGCTGGAAAAAGACCGGGTGATGCCAGGAGAAGAAGTACGTGGCATTGTAGAAATTCGAGGGGGAAACACAGAGCAGAATATCGATGACATCTATTTGAGTTTACATACAACTTATATAAGAGAGGCAGATGATAAAAAGTATACTGCCACTGCCCAAATTGATCGTTTCAAACTTACGCAGTCATTCCTAATCAAAGAGAATGAAACAAAGGAAATTCCTTTCACTTTCAGGCTTCCGCTGGAAATGCCATTATCGATGGGCAGGACGAAGGTTTGGGTGACAACAGGGCTTGATATCAAAAACGCAGTTGATCCAAGTGACAAGGATTATTTGACAGTGGTGCCTAATCAGTTGATGCACGGGGTGTTTAACGCGATTAGCGACCTTGGCTTCCGACTGAGGGAAGCTGAGTGCGAGCAAGCCCCAAGACATCTCCGGAGAAATATGCCGTTCATCCAGGAGTTTGAATTCGTGCCCGCCTCAGGTCCATTTAGAGGACGACTGGATGAACTAGAGGTAATTTTCTATCCAAACAATGAGAACGAAATTGAGGTCTTGATGCAAGTTGACCGCAGAGCGAGGGGACTTGGTGGTTTCTTGTCGGAAGCGATGGGAATGGATGAAACATATGTAAGAATGAACATCCATGCCTCAGACCTTCCTTCATTAAAGCAGAACTTCCAAAACATGATAGAGCGATATTGTTAAGATATGAATCGGTACCAGCAAAAGACGATGAAGCATTGCTTCATCGTCTTTAATTGTTTACCAGGAATGATAAAATTATTTAGTTGTGTATAACTGCATGTAGTATGTCTTAATCTAGCTCCAGCGCCTAGCCCCTTGAGTCACTTGTCTAGCTGCGGCTTCTAACTCCTCGAGACGCTTCGGTCCTGCCAATGAAGTCAAAGAACGACTTCACTGTCAGGCCCTCCAGCGCTTGTCGGAGTTGAGCAGTCGCCTTCGCTTTTCGAATTGTCTAGTGTCGCCTCCTAGAAACTCCGAAACTTCAACTCCGCCGGCAGAAGCAAAAAGCGCTTCTTTGTCGGAGTCTCCAGTTTCTGCGTTTCTGGACAGTCGGCTATACTTTTCGGTTTCGGTCCGCCCAATGAAGTCAAAGAACGACTTCACCGGTCGGCCCTCCGAGGCACACGAAGTGCTAGACCCGCCAGCCACAGGACGTGGCGTTATAAGGCGGGCAGCGCTTGTCGGAGCTGAACGAGGCGCTTGCACTTTTTGTTCTTCC
>NZ_JBIQOE010000226.1:0-13098 GCF_047739415.1 Mesobacillus sp.
GCCAACGGCGACGAGGAGGCTCACCGCCGGCCCCGCGGAAAGCGAAGCTCCTGGAACGGAAATCAACAGCCCCATTCCAGCGCCATCCAAAAAAAGACTGTAAACAAACACGATTTTCATCGAGTTTGTCTACAGTCTGAGCGAAGAGGCGACTCTTCGCTCTTTTTGTGTGCAAAAATATCGGTTTTATATACCTTGTTTGTATAAAAATGGATTCGTTGGAAAAAATAGACCCTATAAAGATAGGAGGGTTATGGCCATGAATCTGAAAAAGTTAACGAGTTTACTGCTTGTTTTTATGATGGGCGCTGCAATTATCTCCCCAAAAGGATATGCCAATGAAGGAGACCCGGGCCTCGCCAATGATGCCAGTTCAGCTATTTTGATTGAACGCGACACTGGTCAGGTTCTATTTGATAAAAACAGTCATGAAAAGCTGCCGCCAGCCAGCATGACCAAAATCATGACAATGCTATTGATCATGGAAGCGCTCGATGAAGGAAGGCTGAAAATGGACGAGAAGGTCCGTGCCAGTGAATATGCTGCATCAATGGGTGGCTCTCAAATCTTTCTTGAGCCAGGAGAAGAAATGACAGTTGAACAATTGCTGAAAGGAATAGCAATTGGGTCTGGAAACGATGCATCAGTTGCTATGGCTGAGCAGATTGGCGGATCAGAAGAAGCATTCGTAAAAATGATGAATGATAAAGTAAAGGAACTTGGCCTGAAAAATACAGTATTCAAAAATACTACTGGACTGCCTGTCGATGGCCATTACAGCTCGTCATATGATATGGCTATGATGGCAAAAGAATTGTTGAAATACGAAAAAATAACTAAGTTCACTGGAACATATGAAGATTATCTCCGTGAAGATTCTGATAAGAAATTCTGGCTAGTAAATACGAATAAGCTCGTTCGTTTTTACCCTGGAGTGGATGGCCTGAAAACAGGATTTACGAATGAAGCGAAATATTGCCTGACTGCTACTGCGGAGAAGGATGGCATGCGTGCGATTGCTGTTGTGTTTGGAGCACCAACCTCCAAGGCAAGGAACGCACAGGTAACGAAGATGCTGGACTATGCGTTCAGTCAATATCAAACTCATCCTATGTTCAAGAAAGGACATCCACTAGGAAAGGCTGCGATCAGCAAGGGTGATAAGAAGACAATAAATGCAGTTACCTCTGAAAGTGTCTCCCTGCTAACCAAAAAAGGAGCAGACGTAAAGGATGTAAAGCAGAAAATCACTTTGAATAAAAGCCTTAAAGCACCAGTCGAAAAAGGAGACAGAGTTGGCACTTTGAAGCTGGTGAAAGACGGAAAAACCCTTGCGGAAACGCCTCTTGTTGCAGATGCCAAGGTGGAAAAAGCTAGCTGGTGGATCTTATATAAACGCTCATTCGGTATGTTTACGAGGGCCGGAAACCAGCAATAATGAAAATTTTCGCACGGGATTGTCGAAAACACTGCCATTCCATCTAGTTTTAGCGAATTGACACTAGTTTTGTTCTTTAGAAGGATTTGGCTGAATCAATGGAGAATTTGACTCACTATACCAGATAAGGAGGCTTTGGATAGTGAGTCTTAACATTGATATTGAAGTGAAGCATGACGTCTTATTGATTCGAGTTAGTGGTGAATTAGATCACCATACTGCAGACCAGCTTCGCGAGCAGGCAACAAAAGCCCTTGAAAACGAAGAAGTCCGCCACATTGTCTTGAACCTCGAACACTTAACCTTTATGGATAGTTCGGGTCTAGGGGTAGTTTTAGGAAGGTATAAACAAATCAAGCAGCTTCATGGAGAGATGGTAGTTTGCGCAATTTCTCCGCCAATCAAGAGGTTATTTGACATGTCGGGTTTATTCAAGATTATCCGTCTTGATCCGTCAGAAGAATATGCATTAGAGAGATTGGGGGTTGCTTGATACATGAAGAATGAAATGAATCTTCATTTTAGCGCATTAAGCCAAAATGAATCTTTTGCCCGTGTGACGGTCGCTGCATTCATCGCACAGTTGGACCCAACGATGGATGAACTGACCGAAATAAAGACGGTAGTTTCGGAAGCTGTTACGAACGCTATCATTCACGGATATGAAAGTAATCCAGATGGAAAAGTGTTTATTTCTGTGATGATTCAGGATGGAACGGTGGAAATGCTGATTAAGGACGAAGGAATTGGGATTCCAGATATCGATGAAGCCATGCAGCCACTTTATACATCCAAGCCTGAACTTGAAAGGTCCGGTATGGGCTTTACGATTATGGAAAATTTCATGGACGAAGTACAAGTGAGATCAGAGCCCGGCTTTGGGACAGAGATTCGTTTGAAAAAGCACCTGTCAAAGAGCAAAGCGCTGTGCAATTAAGGGAGTTCTGCCTATGGATGTGGAGGTAAAAAAGGATAATAGCCAAACGTATCTTAAGGACCATGAAGTCAAAGAACTGATTTTGAGAAGCCAGCAAGGGGACCAGGCTGCAAGGGATCTAATCGTCCAGAAAAACATGCGGCTCGTATGGTCTGTCGTACAGCGCTTCCTCAACAGGGGATATGAGCCTGACGACCTGTTCCAGATTGGCAGCATCGGCCTCTTAAAATCAGTTGATAAATTTGACCTATCGTATGACGTGAAGTTTTCGACGTATGCCGTTCCAATGATCATTGGTGAAATACAGCGTTTCATCAGGGATGACGGTACCGTGAAAGTAAGCAGGTCACTAAAAGAAACTGGCAATAAAATCAGGAAAGCGAAGGATGAGCTTTCCAAAACATTTGGCAGGGTCCCAACTGTCAATGAAATAGCCGAGTTTCTTGAGCTTTCGCCTGAAGATGTGATCATGGCACAGGAAGCTAGCCGCAGTCCTGCATCCATCCATGAAACGGTGTACGAAAACGACGGCGACCCGATTACCCTGCTTGATCAAATTGATAATGGGGAAGAAGGCCGCTGGTTCGATAAAATCGCGTTAAAAGAGGCAATAAACGAACTGGACGAACGGGAAAGGCTGATTGTGTATTTGAGATATTATAAGGATCAGACCCAGTCTGAGGTCGCAGTCCGGCTGGGAATCTCTCAGGTCCAGGTCTCGCGCCTCGAAAAGAAAATACTGCAGCAAATGAAAGGCCGTATGGATCTTTGAATCCATATGGCTTTTTTTATGTTTTTCTACTCGTTTTAGGATATTGGCGCCCGGAATGCTGGGATTTTGGAAAAAGAGGTCACCAATGGAGAGTATTGGTGCCCAAAAAATCAGGATTTTGGAAAAAGAGACCACCAATGGAGCGTATTGGCGCCCGAAAAGTCAGGATTTTGGAAAAAGAGGTCACCAATGGAGCGTATTGGCGCCCGAAAAATCAGGATTTTGGAAAAACAGGTCACCAATAAACCCAAACTAGTCATTCCTCAATAACCAATCAGCAGCTTTCTCCCTTAATGCACATCCCATCTTAACCAATTATTGGACTTCATGAAAAAACTGTAGGAATCCATACTAAATATACGAGGAAAACAATGTGTTGGAAGTGAATCTGATGGAAAAAACGATTTATATCCGCATGCGAAATCGCGTTCAGGTTAAGCCTGAGGAATCACTTTTATTAAAGGATTTAGCGCAGATCATTGCCAGTGAGGATATTTATGAAGAATTGGCAGCACTTCAGGTCCTAAAGGTTACGCCAAAGGATCATATCCACATTGTTGATGTCATGAAGGTCATTCAATTTATCACAGCGATATACCGGGATCATGAGGTTCAGGCTGTTGGGCCGCCGCAAACGATTATCGAGGTGATTTACAAGAAAAAAGGTATGTCGATTCCATTTTTTATCCTCGTCTGGTTCTTGTTGTTTTTCGGGGCAGCTTTGACCATTATGAATTTCCATGAGGATGTCAGTATGCAAACGGTCCATGAGCGGCTTTATTACATCATGACAGGAAAAGAGGTTGAGAAGCCGCTGTTATTTCAAATTCCTTATTCAATCGGTATTGGGGTTGGCATGGTCTTATTTTTTAATCATGTTTTTAAAAAGAGACTTAATGAAGAGCCCAGTCCTCTTGAAGTTGAAATGTTCAACTACCAGCAATCACTTGACCAATATGTCATCCTGCATGAAAACAAGGAAAGCGTGAAGCATATAGATGACGATTAGTATCTTATTCATAATTCTGATAGGACTGGCGAGTGGGCTTGCGGTAGGATCTGGATTTGTTGCGTTCTTGTCCGTTCTAGGAGTGATCCCCAGACTTACACAGCTTACGAAAACAATGAAATTGATTTCCTGGTATGAATGGTCTGTTGTCCTGGGGGCTCTATTGGGAACTATCGGCAGCTTAAGGGATCCACTTCTCAGTTTCTCTCCGCTGGTTACCATTCCGCTTGGATTGGCGGGCGGCATATTTGTGGGAATGCTGGCTGCGGCGTTGACAGAGGTACTGAATGTACTGCCGATCCTCGCTAAAAGAGTCAGGGTTGATGACAAACTTGAGACCTTGCTTATGGCAATCGTGCTGGGAAAAGTATTCGGTTCATTATTTCATTGGATTTACTTTGTAGGACGTTAAAAACCTTTTTAGAATGCTTCAAAATTCAAGCAACCACCTTAGTGAAAAATGAGCTGCAGAAAGGACGGCAAAGAATGGCCGAGAGAAGGAAGGTAATTTTAATTACAGATGGTGATGATTATGCCCGGCGTGCGGTTGAGAGGGTGGCTGCAGATGTTGGCGGGCGGTGCATCTCTCTTTCACATGGAAATCCTTCTGTCCTTTCTGGTCCACAGCTTGTTAAATTGATCAAGAAAGCAGCCAAGGATCCTGTTTTAGTCATGTTTGATGATAGTGGTTTTCTTGGAGAAGGAGCAGGAGAGAAAGCGCTGAAATACGTAGCAGAGCATGAAGACATTGAGGTTCTAGGTGCGATTGCCGTAGCATCGAAAACGCATATGGCCGAATGGAGCCGTGTAGATTTTTGTATAGACCGGGAGGGTGAACTCACGCCATATGGTGTTGATAAACATGGAGTGCCAGAACTTGAGATGGGAAGGATTAATGGAGACACAGTGTACTGTTTGGATACACTTGATGTCCCCTTAATAATTGGGATAGGTGATATCGGCAAAATGGCAAGGCGTGACCACTATAAATTAGGTTCACCAATAACGAAGAAAGCAGTAGAAATCATCCTTGAAAGGAGCGGATTCTATGCCAGAGAAGAATGACAAGCTGCCAATCCCGCGATCATTGGACGAAGCTGAAAAGTATATGAAAGAACATGTTGGACTGGAAGACAGTTTTGATTTAGGTGTCAGGAAGCTGAAAATCCTGAAAAAAAATGTCCATTTTTATTATGTGAATGGGTTGTGCGATACAAGCTTCATCGTACATATCGTTGAAGAACTCGTAGATATCAATGATAACGAAAAACTTTCAACCCATCTCCAGGAGATTGTTGAGAATAGGATTACCCACCAATCCGTCGATAAGATCAAAACGATGGATGAACTTGTCGACCAGGTTCTTTCTGGACTTATTGTCATATTGGTTGAAGGTGAATCAATCGGACTGGTAGTCGATGTAAGAAGCTATCCCGGAAGACAACCCCAGGAGCCTGATACAGAAAAGGTTGTGCGCGGATCCCGTGATGGCTTTGTAGAAAATATTATTGTCAATACGGCGCTGACTAGAAGGCGTATCAGGGATGAGAATCTGCGTTTCGAAATGATGAAGGTAGGCGAAAGATCAAAATCAGATGTTGCAATTGCCTATATAAAAGATATTGCGAATCCGGGCTTGATTGATGTCATCAAAAAGGAACTCAAATCAATCAAGATAGATGGTATTACCATGGCAGATAAGACAATTGAGGAATTTCTTGTAAAACAGGGGTATAATCCGTACCCGCTCGTAAGGTATACGGAGCGGGCCGATGTAGCGGCGACCCATCTGCTTGAAGGGCACGTCCTAATTTATGTCGATACATCTCCGAGCGTGATCATTACGCCAACGACCTATTTCCACCATCTTCAGCATGCGGAAGAGTACAGGCAATCACCTGGTGTAGGTACGATGGTCCGCTGGGTGCGATTCCTTGGGGTGCTTGCATCACTATTACTGTTGCCCCTTTGGTACTTATTTGTGCAGAATCCAGATTTGCTTCCTGATAAAATTTCATTCATTGGCCCTAATGAAGATTCCAATATTCCGATTTTCCTGCAAATCATCCTTGCAGATGGGGGTATTGAATTCCTGAGAATGGCGGCCATCCATACCCCAACGCCGCTTTCAACTGCCATGGGTTTAATCGCTGCAGTCCTCATAGGTCAGATTGCAATCGATGTAGGGATGTTCGTACCAGAAGTCATCCTTTATGTGGCTGTGGCGGCAATTGGAACTTATGCGACACCAAGTTATGAACTAAGTATAGCGAACAAAATTGGAAGAGTATTCCTGTTAATCTGTACAGCTATATTCCATGTTCCGGGATTTGTAGCAGGAACCACTGTTTGGCTGCTATTGCTTGCTAGTATTAAATCCTTGAACACTCCTTACCTCTGGCCATTCATTCCTTTTCATCCTGTCGCATTTATGCAGATTTTGATCAGGAGAGCGGTACCAGGATCGAAAATCCGGCCAAGCATCGTCCATGCAAGGAACCGCTACAAGCAGCCATCACAGTCCTGACCATGTTACAATTGCGCGTTCCCTCAAATTATGATAAAGTGTTTTTAATTTACTAAAGACCTAAAGCGAAAAATAAATAGACAGTTCATCATGTGAACTGTCTATTTATTTATTAGCAGGAAAAAGTTTATGCTGAAATAACAGAACAATAAGAAAACAAGCTTAAATTAAATGATAGGCAAGAGATGAGGGGACAATATGGAATTTCATGGAACTGCAAAGGTTAACCGACTAGGGCATTTGGAAATTGGCGGTGTCGATACAATCGAATTAGCTGAAAAATACGGAACCCCGCTGTATGTTTATGACGTTGCCTTGATCAGGGAACGGGCAAGAGCTTTTAAAAGAACTTTCGAGACTGCCGGAATTACTGCTCAAGTAGCGTATGCGAGCAAAGCTTTTTCAACCGTGGCGATGGTGCAATTGGCTGCGGAGGAAAATCTTTCACTTGATGTCGTTTCTGGCGGAGAGCTTTATACAGCGTTAGCTGCTGGTTTCCCGACAGGAAGAATCCATTTTCATGGCAACAATAAAAGCAGGGAAGAACTAGTCATGGCTATTGAGAACAATGTCGGCTGTATTGTAGTCGATAACTTTTATGAACTTGACATGCTAAAGGATATTTGCAAAGAGAAGAATACGGTGATCAAGGTTTTATTACGAGTTACACCAGGTATTGAAGCACATACACATGATTATATTTTAACAGGCCAGGAAGATTCGAAGTTTGGATTTGATTTACAGAATGGACAGGCTGATGCGGCTATGAAGCTTTGCCTTGATGACAAGAATATCGATGTTCTCGGACTTCATTGCCATATTGGTTCACAGATTTTCGAAACTACAGGCTTCATCCTCGCTGCACAGAAAATTTTTGAAAAACTGCATCAGTGGAAAAAGGATTTATCTTTCGACTCCACAGTCCTCAATCTTGGCGGTGGTTTTGGGATTCGCTATACAGACGAAGATGACCCTATTCCAGCAGCACAATATGTAGAAGAGATTATTGCTGAGGTGAAAAAGCAAGCTTCTCATTATTCGATGAATATGCCGGAAATCTGGATTGAGCCGGGACGTTCCCTTGTTGGGGATGCCGGTACTACCCTTTACCGCATCGGTTCTAGAAAAGATGTTCCGAACATACGCCAGTATGTAGCTGTCGATGGCGGAATGAGCGATAATATTCGCCCGGCATTGTACCAGGCTAAATACGAAGCAGTCCTTGCAAACAGGGTAATGGACAAACCTGAAGAGACCGTATCGATTGCCGGGAAGTGTTGTGAATCGGGAGATATGCTAATTTGGGACCTTCCGCTTCCAAAGGCTGGTGACCAGGATCTTCTCGCTGTTTTTTGTACGGGTGCCTACGGGTATTCAATGGCTAATAATTATAATCGCCTTCCAAGGCCTGCGGTCGTTTTCCTGGAGGATTCCAAGGACACACTGGTTGTCCGCCGTGAAACATTTGAAGACATGGTGAAATTGGATCTTCCTTTTAAAGAAAAGGTGAAAAATTAAAGCTGCTCTCCAGCAGTTTTTTTTTATAGTATCAGAGGGTATAGATTTTCCACTTAGAGAAATGTCTAGCTCCAGCGCCTAGCCAGTTTTCATCCTAGAGATTGCTTCCTCGAGTATCTTGCGAAAAGCGTTAGCTTTGAGCAGCTCGAGTCGCTTGTCCAGTTGGGGCTCATAACTCCTTGAGACGCTTGTCTAGTGTCGCCTCCTAGAAACTCCGAAACTTCAACTCCGCCGGCATGAGCAAAAAGCGCTTCTTTGTCGGAGTCTCCAGTTTCTGCGTTTCTGGACAGTCGGCTATACTTTTCGTTTTCGGTCCTGCCAATGAAGTCAAAGACCACTTCACTGTCAGGCCCTCCAGCGCTTGGGGGCTGACCAACGCTTGCGCTTTTATATGTAAAATTGGCTAAAAACCCGGTCTTATTGTAAAATTACAGATTGGGAGGGATTCCGGTTTGAAAAAGAACAACTGGCTGTTATTTGTGTTATTATTGTTGATGTCTGTTGGATGGGGAGCCTACTACTGGTTTTTTATCGTACCAGGACAATAGCCCGCGAAAAAAGATTTGAAGTATCTTTACTGATTATGTATGATATTATCAATTCAATTAAAATGAAGAACCATAAATGACGGAAAAACATATATTATCAAAATGATGTTTTAACATTTGATTTTTTGTCGCTTTCTATTTCCGGGAAGCTTAGGTTTAAGTTGAATGAAAAATGGAAAAAATGGTTTTGTTATCATTCCATTATTACTGTCAAACCACAATGAGGGATATCTATGTTAATTCGATATAAAAAGGCATTTGAAAAGATTGCGATGGGTTTGTTATCTTTCATGCCAAATGAGAAAGATCTAAAAAAACTTCAGCAGACGATGAGGAATTATGAAACAGATGATTCCTGGCAGCTTTTTTTATGGAAGGAAGGTGAAGATATCATCGGGCTTCTGGGTGTTAACTTCACTGAAGATAAAATAATGCAGCTTCTTCACATCTCAGTGAATCCATCACACCGCCATCAGGGGATTGGAAGGCGTATGGTCAATTCCCTGCAGGAGATGTTTCCTGAATGGACAGCAGTTGCAAATGCTGAGACGGCTTCCTTTTTTGAAAAGTGCAGCGAGGAAGACAATAGTGTAGAAGGCAGTGGATGTTAAATCCAACTGCCTTTTTATTTTTCCCTGCTTTTCCTTTCCTCAAGGGCCATCCGCCGGTCTGAAATGACATCGCTTCGATCTCTTGTTGAGTGCCGATGGACCAGGTCGGGATTTTGCAGATTGCTGCTTGTTCCCCATGTAAAACCATTATGTCTGCACTCATCATAGCAAAGTCTTTTAAGCTCGGTGTCGCATAGAGGCAGGTTAATGCTGGTGTATGGAACGTTGTTAAGCAAGTTGTTCATTCTTTTAGACAGTGTTTCTGTCAAAAGCTCAGGGTCGATTCCTAACCGGGCAGTTGCTTTTTTGGTATCTGAAAAAATTTCCAATGCTTTAGTTAAAGTCCTTATTGCTCCAGGGAAATTTTTACGGCGATGATGGTAATTTGACACAGCCAAGAGGATTAATGCAACCCAGATAGATTTTTTATTGCCAGCATCTGTTGCTTTCCAATATTCCTCTAAAATTTCATGGCATTCAAAATAATCCCTGTCTCCATGGAAATGAACAAGGTATTGTATATAGGATGTTGGATATTTTGTCATGTAATAACCCCCAATCAAGTAACACTAGCTTAGCATATATTCAATAAAATGATGAAACAAGAAGAGGATGTGAAACAGCAAACCTAAAAACGCCCGGCTGGTGCCGGGCATTTTCGTCATTGCTTAATAAATTGTCTTACCTTATAACCAGGCAGCACCAACGATGATGAGCAAAATGAAAAGCACGACGATTAAAGCAAATCCAGCTCCGTGGCCATAACCTTTTCCATCTGACATTGAACATTACCTCCTATTAGTGAAATAGCCTAATATACAATTTCAGCATATGCATGAACGAAGAGAAGGGTTTGGGCGCAAGCTTGTATTTTTAAGGAAGAACTAGATATTTGTACTTATAAATTAGTAATGGATAACATGTAGTTTATCTACTATACTTATATAATGATGCAGTTCATTATAGGAATTTTGGTGGGAAATAATGCAATATAACGTGAAGATTGAGGCCTTTGAGGGCCCATTGGATTTACTTCTGCACTTGATCAATCGTTTGGAGATTGATATTTATGATATACCGGTTGCGGAAATAACTGAACAATATTTAATGTATATCCATGCGATGAAGGAATTGCAGCTCGATGTCGCAAGTGAATATCTCGTAATGGCAGCGACGCTGTTAGCAATCAAAAGCAAGATGCTCCTTCCTAAGCATGAAGAAGAACTGGAAGATGAATTTGAGTTTGATCATGAAGAAGATCCGCGAAATGAACTCGTGGAAAGATTGATTGAATATAAGAAGTTCAAAGAGGCAGCCGGTGACCTGAAATCCCTTGAGGAAGAACGGGGGCTGATGTATACCAAACCTCCAAGTGACCTAACGGAGTATGCCGATGAAATTAGAGGTGAAAATACCAACCTTGATATATCTTTGTATGACATGCTTGGTGCATTTCAAAAGCTTTTAAGAAGAAAAAAGTTACAAAGGCCAATATCGACCAAAATCGCCCGTCAGGAAATTTCCATAGAAAAAAGGATGGATGAAGTCCTAAGCTTCCTGAAAGAAAGCGGCACAAGGAAAAAGTTTTATGACTTGTTTCCCGAATCTGACCGTGAACATATTGTCGTTACTTTCCTGGCAATTCTTGAGCTAATCAAACGGAAAGAAATCGACGTCGAACAGGAACAAAACTTTGCTGATATATATATGACAGCCAGAAAGGAGTAAGAGCGTGGGAATAGTGAAGTGGAAAGGGATATTGGAGAGCCTTCTTTTTGCAGCTGGTGATGAAGGGTTGAGCCTGAAGCAGATTACAGCTGTCCTTGAAGTGGATGAAATTCAGGCAAATGAAATTGTTACTGAACTTCAGCAGGATTATGAAAGGGACGAAAACCGCGGTATAACAATCGTCCAGCTGGCAGGAGTATATCAGCTGGCTACGAAAAAAGAGCATGCTGATTATTTAAAGAAGCTTGTCGAATCACCAGGCACGGCGCACCTATCGCAGGCCGCGCTTGAGACTTTGGCCATTGTAGCTTATAAGCAGCCAATTACAAGGGCAGAGATTGAAGAAATCCGCGGAGTGAAGACAGAAAGGCCGCTCCATACGCTGTCCTCGAGAGCTTTGATTAAAGAAGTTGGAAGAGCAGAAGGAACGGGCCGGGCCATTTTATATGGAACGACAAAAGAATTTCTTGATTATTTCGGTCTGAAAAATATTGGAGAACTGCCTCCTCTGCCCGATCACGTTGAGGATGAAGAATTGCAGGATGACGCGGATCTATTTTTCGAGAAATTCCAGGAAACAATGGAAACAGATCAATAGCTTTTGTGCACAAAGTTTGGAATTTATGATAAAATCAAAATAATTATTTAAGAAATGCTTTAATGCTCATCCCAGGCTGCTGCTTCTTCTGCAAAGTATTTCTTTCTACATAATGATTTAAGAATGAATGTCCAACGGGAGGAATACCATGCTTATAAAGCAATGTATTGGTTATGAACTTGAAAAAGAAAAATCAAACACCTCGGAGGATTTTTTCAACCGAAGCGAAGTGACTTTTGTTGAAGATGGCAAGGAGAAAACCCTGCATGTACTTTATGTAAGGTATTTTGATGAGTTGGCCGCTAGTATCACTCCATTTGAACAGGATCCTATCTTCAAGGCTGGAACGAAGGATGTATATATGAGGGATTTGGTCGCACTTGCTGCATTATTGAAAAATCCGGGATATCGCCATCGTAAAAGGGTATATATAAATGAACAGAGAGAGTTCGCGGAAATTTTCAAAGGACTGGATTATAGCAAGATTCCTGGAATATTTGAAGGCATCGAGCAAAAAGGCAGCTTTGATGTGCGCTCTCCCTTGGATTATATTGTCCAGCCGGTATAGAGCAAGGCTCTTTTCGTGAACTTTGTTGCCTTTTATTCAGCTTCATTAGATTCATGGTTGCGGGAAATTACCCAAAAAAGACCCAATTCCAGAATTGAATCGAACGGTAGAATCAATGGGAAAGCAACAACTATCGAAAAAAGTTATGGTAAAAATCCATCGGGGGTGTCAATTTGGGGAATACAATAGTTAAAACACAAATCGAGGAAGTAAGGGAATTTCTGTCAGACACAGTAGTCAAGCTGGAGAATTACCTGAATGAAACAACTCTTGAAGTGCTAAAACAAGGGCAGCAGGCAGACGAAGAATACTATAAAACGATTCTTTCAAGCCTCCGCAAGCTGGCTGTTTACTGTGAGGAAGGATTTGATGCCTGCAAGGTGATCGTTCAGGCAGAGGTGTTTTCAAAACCAGCAGCTGAAAAAACATTATACCGTATCTACTATCAATGCATTGAAGAGTTCTTCTCTCCTAAAAGTGATGCATGGTATGAAGACAGCAGGGCTGCTTATACAGGAAAGAATGCCATCAAGTTCAGACAACCAGTGTCGACTGGAGTACACGAACTGATGGTCAGCCTAGAAAGCGGGTTTCAAAGAATCCGGGAAGAGTTGGAATATTACGAGACAGATTACCGTACAAAAATGCTCCAATCAAGATAACGTAAACCAAGGGACAGCTATTTATAGCTGTTCCTTTTTTCATGGTTAAGGAATTTATTAAATTATTGAGTTGTGGATAACTTCATGAAGTTATCTTAATCCAGCTCCAGCGCCTAGCCCCTCGAGTCGCTTCGGTCCGCCCAATGAAGTCAAAGAACGACTTCACCGGTCGGCCCTCCAGC
>NZ_JBIQOE010000227.1:0-15261 GCF_047739415.1 Mesobacillus sp.
CTGCCCCATGACTCCATAATATCAATCTCACCTGAGGCTGCCCAGGAACCATATTTATCTTCCTCAGGAAGCATCCAGATGGCAGGCCAAAGCCCTTTCCCTGTTGGCAGCTTCGCCTTGATTTCATAGCGGCCGTATGTCTTGCTGAACAGGCCTTTTGTTTTCAGCTTTGCTGAAGTGTAATCATAAGTTCCGAACTCATCTGTAACCTGCTCTTGCTTTGCTTTGATGACAAGCTTGCCATCATCAATGAAGGCGTTTTCACTTGAATCCGTATAATACTCTTTTTCATTGTTGCCCCAGCCAGGGGCTATTCCATTGCCATCCTGGTCGACGATCCAGTTCCCAATATCATAGGTCCATTTGCTGCGATCGATTTCAGGCCCGTTGAACTCATCTGACCAGACGAGGGACCATTCGGATTTGTTCTGTTTCATATCCTGCTTCAGGGCTGCACTTTCATTTCCTTGTTTGACATCGGTGCCTGCGAAACTGGTACCAGGCAACATCATCATTGTACTTAATAAAATGGCCAGTGTTTTTTTCAATCAAATTCCTCCTCCATTTTTTGAAAAGCGCAAGCGCCTTGGTCAGCCCCGACAAGCGTTGGAGGGCCTGACAGTGAAGTCGTTCTTTGACTTCATTGGCAGGACCGAAACGACTCGAGGGGCTAGGCGCTGGAGCTAGACAATTTTCAAAGTTAAAAAAAACACCACCTCCTTTACGTAACATTCATTTGATAAAAAAACGATTTTGTCATGACAAGGAGGCAGTTTATTTTAATCTCTGACTATAGTTTTCTAGCTTTTTATAATGAAGGTAGTAATAGAGTGTTCTGGCAACTCTGCTGTCGTTACATTGCCTTCTAGTGAAATGCTGATTGCTTCTGACTTGTCTTCATCATTCATCACGACTGCAACAATTGAGCCGTCTTCGTTCTGGAAGGAAACCGACTTCAATGTTGGGTGATTTAATTCTTGTGCAATCCTCACTGCATTCGGCTTGATGTATTTGCTGAAGTGACCAATATAATAAAAGGAGCTGTTATAGTGAATCTCTCCAGTCTTTGTATCGACGATTACCGGTGCATCGCAATAATTGCCTACATGGTTCGGTCCACCCTGTTCATTCAGGACGATATTCCAGTCAATCCAGCCTTCAAGCCAATTGTTGATATCGCCCATGATGTTTCTTGCGTAACGTTCTCCTGTATGCCAGGCGCCAAGCTGGACTCCGCCTTCAATGCACCCTTCTGTGAAAATCAGGTGTTTATCAGGGAATTCGTCATGGATTTTGCTTAGATTCTCAAACTCCTCTGATACATACCAGTGGAGGCCTGTGCCCCAAATATATTTAGCAGACTCAGAATCTGATAAAATCGTTTTTGCCCGCTCATAGGCTATATCCCTGTTATGATCCCAGATGATGATTTTCTTGTCACTTAGGCCTTCCTGCTCCATGACAGGTCCTAAATGGTTTTTAACGAAGTCACGTTCTTCTTCTGCCGTATACCTGCACGAATCCCAAACCTGAGTTGCCTCAGGTTCGTTTTGAACAGTGATTCCCCAAATAGGTACGCCTTCCTTCTCCATCTCCTTGATGTACTTCGTATAGTACAACGCCCATGCTCCATAGAATTCTGGCTTCAGCTTTCCGCCATTATTCATTTCATTATTGGTTTTCATCCAGGCAGGAGGACTCCATGGGGAAGACAGTATTGTCAAGTCTTCTCCCCTTGCTTTTACAGCATCCTTGATGAGCGGAAGTACGTATTTCTGTTCGCGCTCAATCGAAAACGTTTTAAGTTCGACATCATTTTCCTCAACATACGTATAGTTCTCAAGGGCGAAGTCACAGCTGTGAATATGGGTTCTGCCCAGGCTGTAGCCTAGTCCTGTTTCCTGATTGAAATAGCTCTCGACTACTTTCAGGCGATCTTCTGCCGGAATTTGGGCAAGCGTGTAGGCAGCTGCCTCAGTAAAGGCGCCTCCAAAACCCATGAAGCTTTGATACTTTTTGTCTGGATCAAGCTTCAGTACAATCGGCTGCAGATTTGCTTCATTTGAAGCCGCAAGACTTCCCTTGTCGGCTAATCGGTCTCCTGTATTCTTTGCGGTCTGAAATATTTTCATTTCCATTAAGCGCACCCCGGTTCCTTAGTTTAGATAAACATCAATTCTGTCAATCTTGCCGTCTCTTACGTCTTTTGCATATGATTCTGGCAAACGATCATTGTCTACCTCTACCATTTCACCATCCTTATGAAGCACATATTTTACGGTCTTTACGCCATCTGCTCCATACGTACTTTTTCCAGAAGGATTATGGTAGGTTACCTCTGTATGGCCCAATAATGTAAACTGTACCTTCCCGTCTGCGCCGAAAAGCCATGACGGTAAAATTGGCTGCAGGCGTAAGCTCAATCCTGCTTCATTGACAGTGAAAACGTCCTTGCCAATCATCATCAACTGCCAAATACTCAAGAATTCGGCTGTCGTTCCACTCAACCTTGCTACAAACCCCTGTCCATGGACAGATTCGTCTGGGTTTGCGCTGCTGGCAATAAACGATGAGTTTTCAAGAATGCTTCTGCCGTATACCTCTGGATCCATGAATGGAGGAAGCGCATTTGTCAAATCCTCGAAAAACTCGTCATATAAACCAGACTTCAGGACACTGAGCAGATATTTGAATTCCATGTGCATGAAAATCGATTCCCGCTCAAGCCAGCCTGGCGTGAACGCACGGGCACGGCCGATCTCATAGGTTTGATCTTCAAGCGATCCAGATGTTTTGTACATTTTCAGCTTGGCATCGAATATATCAGATTTTCTTACGTGCTTATAAATTGATTGGGCCGTTTCCAGGCCAGCTGTTTTCATTTCTCTTGCCGGTCCCTCGAGAAAATGCGGCAGTGCAGAAACTTCAAATGAATGGACCTTCACGAGCGGCAGACCCTTCTTGTTCAGCTTCTCTTTCCCATTTTCGTCCGTCAGCTTCTCCCACTGATCAGCTTTGAAGGCAAAGTAAGTTGGAATTAAGCCGTCACCGATTTCTTTTGCCCGTTCAATTCCTGCTGTCGTTTTCTCCAGCCATTTGCTAGCCGCAAGAACCAGCTGCTGAAGAGAAACACTCACTTCCTCCCCAGTGAATCCGTTTCGAATCGAGTCGCGGTACTGTTCTCTCGCATGAGAAACTTGATCCCAATAACCGAACTCGTCAAGGTTGCCCGTTTGGAACTGTTCGAGCTGTGCATTCACAGCTTCTACAAGCTTATAGACTTCGACCGGAAGGAGAATCTCCTTGTCCGCTTCCTGTCCTGCGGCAACTATAAAATCGAGCAGGCGCTTAAGCTCGAGTGTTTCCCCCATAGCCGAACCGAATAAACCAGGAAGCCCATTCATCGAGTCATTCCATCCAGGTTTGTTCGCTTCCATCTCCACACCCATGCCAAAAGGGTCCAGGGTGGAAAATTTGTTCAGCGCTAACGTGAACATTTTGCTATACAGGTTTGATGTATAGAATTCGCCATCAGAATTCACCAGCCAGTTGGAACTTGTCTGGTGTCCTTCTTCAGTAATGGCATCGTACTGGCGGACCTTCCCATCAACAAGTACATATTTTTCTGAGCGTGGATTTACAAATACAGGGCTGGAGAAGTATTTATAATCCCGATCCTCGAAGAGCAGCTGTTGTTTGTTCTCGGGATACACTTTCAAATAGTTTTCAACAAGGTCCAGATTATACGTCCAATGATCCATCCAGTAGCCTTCGCCAAACTCAGCCTCAATCTTCTGGCTGCTCATTGAAAGGACTTTTTTCAGGAACTCCGGAAGCGCTACTGACAGCTCGATTTCCCTGTCCGTAATACTTTGCAGTAAATCCCCAGGTGTATATGTGCCTTCAAGTTTGCTCCTGATAAAAGCAGCATGACCAGCATCGACGACCATTTCATCCAGCCAGCTCCACTCGGTTTTGTCGGTTATTTCGAAGCTTGCGCCCTTCACCACGAGTGGATTGTATCCGTCTGCCTGGATTAAGCTCATGAACAGCTTGATGTTGAACACACCAGTTTCAGGATGGAAAAATACATCATTTCGGCGATTTTGATTCACATCACGGAAATTCCCGTTGCCCTGTGAAAAGAATTCAGGTGCGAGTGAAAAGAAGTTATAATCCCTTTCCAGGTCACCGTGTTTACGCGAATGGACGTAATAGATGAACGGTGCACCATCGGTCTCTAACAAGACTGGATATCCACCGCGCAGGACGTTATCAAGATAGCTCTGGTTGATATAAGCATCAAATAGCGGTGATGCTGTTTTGGTCATGACATCTTTGGTAATCGCGGTCACAAGAGCCTGGTTTTCTTGATATTTACGTTCCATGTAACCATCTGCCATAATCTCATCTGCTTTTTCATTGATGATTCCAATATCATTCACATGGCCGACCAGGGTATAGAGTGTTAGCTTCTGACCTTGATTAAGCGCCTGCCCTAAAGGAGAAAATCCGCACGGCACTTTATTGGATGTCACAGGCACAGCAGCGGCTATTGCATCAATTGACTTCTCTTCAAATTCATTCGGATACGAAAGCGAGCTGTTCGGCCCGAAGACCAGATCAGCATCAACAACTGGCGAAATTAAGCTGCCAGTTTCTGTAAAGCTTAAATAAAAGTGACCTTTCGTCACTTCATCTACTTGAGCAGAATCATTCGTTGAAGACCGGACTCGGTAGTACGGAATCCCGCGATCAAGATTGAATACATCCATCCAGCTTTTCAGTGTATTACCAACCGCCTTGTAGGCCGCATCATCAATGCCGAACGGGATGATTGCCGGCAGCCCATCGAGAACTTCGAGGTCCATCTTCTGTTCGGAAATGTTCTCGATCTCCACTTTGCGCACCAATGCCCCAAAGTTCTCATTAGGCAGCGTGAAATAGGTGACGAGCGTCTTCACACCATATTGCTCGTTGATTTCTTCTATTTTCAATTCATTTTCCTTGATGTACATGTTGCGTTTACGGCCTTTAGTACCGCCATAAGCGGAAAATGGTTCGAAAATGGCCGTTCCGTGCTCACCCGTCAATTTAATGAACGTGCGGAACCCGTTCATGGAAACGCGTTGATACGCTTGGTTTGCCGGAAAAAACTCTGTGATCGCATGGTTCTTATCCTGGACACCGAAGCTTACCATCGCCTGGCCGCGATTCACATAAAAGGACCAAATCGGTATTCCATATAAGCCGGCGAGACCGGGAAGGAAGCTCGAAAATGTCTTTGCCTGGTCAAATTGTTCAATTACAAAGTATTGCTGATCATCGATTCTGTATTTTTCCATCATTATCACTCCGGAGATATTGGATTTAAATTGAACGTTCCTTGATGATTTCGGCATAGCGGTAACCGCTGTCTTTTAAGATTCTCTCCTGTGTTTCGAAGTCGACATAGGTAATACCGAAACGTTTTTCATAGCCAAATGCCCATTCAAAGTTATCGAGAAGGGACCATTGATAGTAGCCGGCGATGTTCATATCCTCTTCATTCAGCTCGGCAACAGCTTTAATATGTTGTTCAATATAATTCTGCCGCTCTGGGTCATGGACTGAATTGTCCTCTGAAACCTGATCATCGAAGGCAGCGCCATTTTCAGTGATATAGATTGGCAGTTTCGTATATTCCTGGCGCAGACGGCGGATTAAATCCTTAAACTCCACAGGAGAGATATCCCATCCCATCCCTGTTTTCGGGTAGTCCGAGTAAGCACTTGTATAAAGGAAATCCGATGCAGCGTTGAATTTAACTAGACTGCGGTTGTAAAAGTTAATCCCAAAGAAATCACACACAATCGAAATCTTTTCCAAATCACCTTCCTGGATAAAATCAAAAGAGTGGACGTATTTGGAGAATAGATTCATCATGTCGACTGGGTAAGACCCTTTTAATACAGGATCAAGGAACCAGCGGTTTGTATAGCCGTCGGCATTATTAGCCGCCAATCGATCATTTGCTGAATTGCTGGCAGGGTACATCGGCGACAGATTCAGCGTAATGCCGACAGGTGTTGAAGAGGCAAACTTGCCGTTCAACAGGGACACTGCTTCACCATGGGATAGAAGAATATGGTGAACTGCTTTTAATGCTTCCTCCATATTTGTATGTCCTGGTGCATGTACACCCTGATGGTAACCAAGGAATCCTGCGCACCATGGCTCATTATGGGTAATCCACATTTCTACATGCTCATCAAGTTCCTCAAAGCATTTCTCTGCGTACTCCATGAACCAATTTACAGATTCTCTATTTGTCCAGCCGCCCTGTTCATGGGCCCACATTGGCAAATCCCAATGGTAAAGCGTGACCGCGGGCTTGATTCCATTTTCGATCAAGCGTGTAATAAGGTTTTTGTAAAAGTTCATTCCAGCTTCGTTATACTTTCCTTGCTCTGGAAAAATCCTTGGCCAGGCAATCGAGAAACGATAAGAATCCACACCAAGCGTTTTTAAGATCTCAATATCCTTCTCATATAAATGGTAATGGTCACAAGCGATATCCCCGTTATCCATATTGAAGACATTTCCGGGAGTCCGGGAAAACGTATCCCAAATGGAAAGGCTCCTGCCGTCTTCTTTATAGGCCCCTTCAATCTGATAGGAAGATGTAGCTGTGCCGAAAATAAAATCCTTAGAAAACTTGTTCATCTACTGTTCACCTCTGATGTTTTTATTCTTCTCTCTTGTAAACTTTGATGTAATCAACTGTCATTCGCTGAGGAAACTGGGTTGTTTTATCAGGGTATCCCGGCCATTTTCCCCCGACAGCAAGATTCAGCTGGAGGTAAAACTCATGGTCAAATGGTGCAAACCCAGCTTGCTGTTCCTCTGATTCCGGAGCCTTGCTGAACCATTCAGTCTGCCTTGCATACAGGAGATCATCTACATACCATCTGAATTCTCCTGGTTCCCAATCAAGGGTGAAAACATGAAAGTCATCGGAGAACTTTTTACCTTCAGGAAGCGTATAGTTTTCTCCTGTATATGTGTGTGGCATGCCATAATGAAGCGTTCCATAAACCGTACCTGGTTGATGGCCGATACTCTCCATGATGTCAATTTCCCCGCAGGCTGGCCATCCAGTATACTTTTCCATATCCTCTGGCATCATCCAGATTGCAGGCCAGATTCCCTGGCCTTCAGGTAATTTCGCCCGAATCGAAAATCGTCCGTATGTCCAGGCTGCCTTCCCTCTGGTCGTCAATTTCGCGGATGTATAATCCAGCCCTTTATACTCCTCATTCCTGGCCTCAATCACCAGCATGCCATTCTCGATTCGTGCGTTTTCTTTCCGTCTTGTATAGTACTGGGATTCTTCATTCCCGAAACCAGTTCCGGCCTCAACAAAATTCCATTTGTTTTCATCTATCTCAGAAAGATTAAAGTTCTCTTCCCAAACTAACTTCCAATCCGCTTCTGAATTTGAAAGCGTCATCATTTCTTTGCTTAATTTGTCCTGATTTTTTGACTCCACCTAAACCGCCCCTCTCTGAAAAAAACTCGTTGCTGCGTACAAAATATATCTCAATACCTATTCTACCTTTGCCAGTCTTGCATCTTGAGATAGAGAATTTTGTTTAGGGTGTCAATATTTTAGAAGAGCGTAAAAACCTGTGAAAACACTTCCAAAAAACGTTAAAACAGTAAGAGATCAATTGGGTTTTAAGATAATCTCCATATAAAAGGCGAAAAAATGAATTGGGATTTACTTGTCCGAACCTGCGGTGACTTCAGACAAACTGAAGCCAAATAAAAGATAGATCAAATGGCCAGTCAGGATTTGCTCGATATTTTGGTATCTACCGGCCCAAAGGGCAGCAACCTTGAAAACAGAAAAAAGAGAGCCTATTCAGCCCTCTTCATCCATTCATTTCCCGATATTCTTTTGGAGAAATTCCTTCAACATCACGGAATACCCTCGCGAATTGTTTAGGGTTTTTGTATCCAACCATCTCACTGATTTCCAGTATTTTAAAATCTGTCTCTTTCAGCAGCCGCTTTGCACTTTCTACTCTGACCATTTTCAAGTAATCAACGAAGTTTTGTCCAATATACTCCTTGAACATATGGCTGAAATAGGAATAATTCAATGAAATGTAATTAGCGACTACGGCTAAATTCAAATCCTTATGATAATTTTCCCTAATATACGCAATTGCCCGGTCCATGTACTTTTGCTCTGAGTACACAGCTTTTACCTGTTTATTGTATTCATGGATTCTCATCAGCAAATCCTCGAGGGCATGGAAGTATTCATGGAAGTTGTCAAAGTTATAGATATTGTCTATCTTATTTAAAAGCTCGAACGTTACAAGAGATTCTTCCCCCAACCTCTTGAAAAAGCCTTTGAAGATCGTTTCATTGATTTCCTCGTTAAGGTTTTCGAGATAATCGATGCTGCTGTGGGCAATGACATCAAAATCCATAACCTGCCTAAGATTATCTTTAATTTCCTTTTCCCGTTCAGTCCCCAGCATATTGGAAATCTTATTGATCAGGTCTGCCGGGATAGAGGCTACTTCTGGTTTCTCCTTAACATTCTCATATAAAATGATCTGACGACGCGGATAAAGGAAATGATACTTGATCGCTGTGGCTGCCTGACCATAAGTTTTTTTAAACTCTCTTATACCCTGCGCCTTTTCGCTAATGCCAATGGTAAAAATCGAATGTCTGTCCCTGCCAAGCTGTTCTTTCAGAATCGAGAATTGCTCAAAGTCTGCTGAAATGATTGTGACTCGGCCGTCTTTATCAAGGAATGGAATGCTGTCGCTGCTTGAATTGAGCAGCTGATTGATCTTATTAAGAAAATCCTCTCCATCTATATCTCCATCCACCTGAATGATTCCCACATAGTATCCATCCGGATATGATTCTATTTTCATTTTCCTATAAAGATCTTCTACATCTTCCTGTTGAATATTAGGATTAAGCAAAATGTAATTCAGTTGGCTGGCACGGTAGTCATCCATATGCTGGTAGGTCATTTTCTGGCTGTTTTCCAGTTCTTCTATGATGGTATTCAAAGTTTTGAATAGCTCTGTGCGGTTTACCGGCTTCAATAAGTAATCTTTTACCTTATGTTTGATCGCTTCCTTGGCATACGTGAAATCATCGTATCCGCTGAGGATTACAATCGATGTTTTTATTTCTTCCTGCTGTTGGAGTTCCCTGATTAATTGAATACCATCCATCCTTGGCATTTTAATATCTGTGATCACGATATCCGGTTTATTCTCCAATATACCGTCAAGAGCTTCCTGTCCATCTGAAGCGATGAATGTTTCAAAATCTGGATATTCCCGCTTGATCATTGCCTGTATACCCAGCCGGATATTTTTCTCATCATCTGCTATAAGAACTTTATACACTTCGGCTGCCTCCTTTCATGATTTTACTAGGCAGTTTTACCGTCACCATTGTGAATGCACCTTTCTCACTAGTAACAAACACTCCATACTCCGTCCCATAGTAAAGCTGGATTCTCTCATTCACATTGTGAATACCTATTCCATTTCCACCTTTAGAACCGGGATTTTGATTTTCCGTCCCTGTTTGAATGGATAAGTTGAGCGATTCACACTCCTCTTTTGTCATCCCCACACCATTATCTTTTATCTCAATGATGATATGGTCCTCTGAACATCTCGCATTCACCTGCAGGATGCCTTCATTTTTCTGGTCGTTTGGAATGATTCCATGTTTGATTGCATTCTCAACGATCGGCTGCAGCGACATTTTCAGAACTTCCTGGTCATACAGTTCATGGGGGACAGCAATGTTCAAGGTTAGCAAGCCATCCAAACGCAGATTCATAATCTCCACATAGTTCTTTATATAATTCAGCTCTTCATCAAGTACTACAAAGTCATTCTTCCATTTAAGATTGTAGCGCATCATTTCACCAAGTGAGGTCACGGCATCAGAAATAGGATACTGTCCTTCTATTTCTGCCATCATCTTGATGTTTTCCAATGTGTTGTAAAGGAAGTGAGAATCAATTTGGGTTTTCAACGCCTTTAATTCTGTTTCTTTTGCTGTTGCCTGCTTGTTGACAGCTTCGGCGATCAATCCATTCATTTTACCAAGGAGACTTTTGAAATGAAATGCCAGCTCCGAAATCTCATCTTGCCCACCAATTTCAACATCAACAGAAAAGTCGCCCTGTTCTACCCGCTTCATTGAATCTTTCAATTTGTACATTTTTTTCAGGAGCAATAAAACCAGTACATAGGTGACAAAAGAAAGAATAATAACAAGAAAGATAATTCCGCTAAAAATGACATTCCTAGTCTTTGCAGTTTCAGCATAAAGGCCTTCAAGGGAAATGACATTCAGCAGGTATGCATCCAAATCATCAATATAGGCAGTGATGACTAGGTAGGGAGTTTCATTGTTTTCAAATTGAAAACTGCCAGTGCCTTCATGTTTTGATTTGTTGAATTTAAGTTTGAGATCTTCAGTGTCAATACCCTCATCTTCAAAATAGGTGTGCTGGAAATTCCTGATCATGTTGTTATCCTTATCAATGACGACATAGACCGAGTCAGGGTCCTGCACCGTTCCGAACATTTTGGGGAAAAAGTTTTTAAGGAACATATTGATTTCGATGATGCCTAAATGTTCATCCTTTGGGTAATCCAATTCCCGTAACAATGAAATTTTCGCTGTGTTTTGCGATGGAAGCCGTTCAAGGACATCATCGGTCTGCTGATCGAACCACCATACCTCCATCCCATTCCTGTTGATGACCTCTTCTCTCCATGGCTTTTCCATGATTCGATCTTCTTTAAAAAGTATCGGCCACATCTCGGTTATATATGGATTGGTGGTATACAGGCGGATATTTTCAATAGCTGGGTTATTAGCCTGCAGCCTGGTCACATTCGACAACTCGTTCATTCTGAAATCAATCAACTGATCAATATTTGCTTCGTTCCTGCTTTTAACAAAGTCGATGAATTCTATATCCGAAACGACCATTTGAGCCGTTCGTCTCATCGATTCAATATTGTTTTTTATATGGATTTTCTCGATTTCAAGAGCATTTTCACTTTTAATCCTGATTTCATTGATCGCCCTGTCATACACGTTGCTGGAATAAATAGAAATGAAAATGATAATAGGAATAATGATAATAATGATATATAAGGCAATCAGCTTTTGCTGCAGGGAAAGTCGATTTAACCATGATGCAGCTTTGTTAACTGTTTTTTGAAAATCCATATTCTCACATCCATCGTTTGTCCGCATAAAAAAATTATAAATTATATTCAATATTAATATTGTGGTAAAGTGTTTCAATTTGATGAAATTATTTTGTGTAATCCCTCGCAGTGATACTTGCCTGTATGCAAAAAGAGGAATAGACTGCCCCCTCAAGAAATTTAATTCTAGAAGGAACAGTCTTTCCATAGTTATTTATTTTGCTGCATCAAGTTTCTCTTTGTTCTTTTCATAAATTTCTTGCTGATATTTTTCGACTTTTTCATAGCCGAAAGAGTCGCGTTTCTTCAGGAAGCCTTCAAAGATTTTATCGAACTCTTTATCGGACTTAGCTAACAGAAGTTTAGGAAGAATTTTGCCCCATTCCTGTGCAATCTTGCTTGCTGCTACACCTTCTGCAGAAGTTCCAGTCGGGCTGATGCCATCAAATTCTGCATAGCTGACTGTCTTTCCTTTAGTCCAGTCTTCCATTTGCTTGAATGGCTCAGAAGCAGGCGGTGCCCAAGCAAGGCTCATGTTTGTATCCATAAGCATCCAGTATTTGAATGAAGCTCCATACTGCTGGTCAAATGCTGCGCGATCCTTATTTAATAGATCCAATACCTCTGGCTTGAATTCAGGCTTACCATTCACCATATCATACGTTTCGCCTTCTTTACCCATGTAAAGGTCCATTTGTCCTTCTTCACTGATCATATAAGTCAAGAATTGAATCGCTCTTTCTTTGTCTTTAACATCTTTAGAAATCAAAGTAACTGTCCAGCCTGAGATGCTGTCACCCGCTAATGCTGGTCCATCTCCCTTTGAGTTAGCTGGTCCGTCTACTGCGATATACACTGAATTAGGATCTTTTGCATACAATGCGTGCTGTTGTGCTGCAAGGTCACTGCGCTGGTAAAGCATAGCGAAGTATCTTCCCTGTGAAATTTTTTCTTCCATTTGCGGGCGCTTATCGATAAAGATATCCTTTGCGAGAAGACCTTTATCATTTGCTTCTCTGAAAGTCTTTAACCATGCAAGATACTCAGGATCCTGGCTGCGGTCATAGACCTTTCCGTCTTTTTCCATAGGAATGTTAAGGAAGTTTTGCAGATAGCCTTCAAGAGAAGTATTACCTACATCAGTAAACTCATTCAAACCGAATGGAATCAATGGTGCACCGTTCACTTCAGGGAATTGTTTCTTGGCTGCTTCAAGAGCCTTCAAGAATCCTTCAGGAGTGCTCATATCTGGGCTGCCAATTGCCTCGTACATATCTTTTCTAACAAGGAAAGTCTGGTTAGAAGGCTTAAGGTCTTTATATTTGTCAAAATCCTTTGGCGAAGAAGAAGCATTCGGGTAGCCATACGTGTTGCCATCTTCTTGCTTATACCACTCGATTTTTGCTCCATCTGCTACTTTATAAAAATATGGATCATATTGATCTGCAAGTTCATTTAATGGAAGGACAAGCTCGCCTTCGATCATCTTCTTAACAGCATCTTCCCACCAGCCGATTGTGATGAAATCAGGAAGCTTTCCAGATGCGATCATTGTGTTCATTTTTTCTGCTTCGTTACCAGCAGGTGAGATAAAGTTGACTGAAACACCAGTTTTATCCGTTACATACTTGGAAACAGCATCGTCGCCCCATTTATGTGCGAACCAGGAAAAGTTCACATACCAATCAAACGTAATTGGATCCTTATTGGATTGCCAGCCAGGAGCATCAGCTGTTGCCTTTGGTTTGTCCGCGTCCTTTTCATCGGAAGCGTTTTCATTTGTCTTGCTGGAACAGCCTGAAAATAGTGCTAAAACCAATGATAGAACAAGCAGTAATGAAAAGCCTTTGGAAAAGAATTTTCTCCTCATTTTTTGACCCTCTCTCTTTTGTGTTATTTTGGGCCACATTATTTAATGTATACTGCTTTAAAAAGGAGGGAAAGACTTTTTGGCTAACTTCCAGCCTTTCCCACACTTTGAAGGGGGTATCCTTCATGAATAAAGCACGTCATTCAATAATGAAGCCTGGATTATTTAAATTTCTTCAAGGAAGAAAAATTTAAATCGAAATTTAGTAGATCAACCTTTTACTGATCCAATCAGCATTCCTTTTACAAAGTACTTTTGCAGGAATGGATAGACTAACATGATTGGAAGTGTTGTTACAACCATCGTTGCCAGTTTAATAGACTGAGATGTTACCGTCTTCGTGGCAATCGACCCTGCTGCATTCGTCATCATCTGATTTGAACTGGACTCAGCAACAACTTTGTATAGATAAGTCTGGATTGGCTGAAGGTCCGGATTATTCACAAAGATTACTCCGGCAAAATAGTCATTCCATTGATATACTCCCTGGAACAATGCAATGGTTGCAATAACCGGCATTGACAGAGGAATGATTACTTTTATAAAAATCATAAAGTCATTTGCTCCATCTATCTTTGCTGCTTCCTCCAGAGAAGTTGGCAATTCCCTAAAGAAGGATACAAAGATGATCAAATGGAAGAAGTTAAACATTGTTGGAATGATATAGACCAGGAAGTTATCAAACAATCCAAGATCCCTGATCAACAGGAAGTAAGGAATCAATCCGCCGCTGAAAAACATTGTGATGACACCGACCAGCATGTAGAAGTTCCTGCCGTAAAGGTCCCGTCTCGAAATGGCATAAGCCACCATCGCTGTAAAAAATACATGTGTAATTGTTCCGATAACCGTTTTGGCAATTGTCACACCAAATGATGTGACAATACCCGGCGTTTCAAAAACAGCCTTGTAGTTTTCTAAAGTAAACTCTCGCGGCCACCAGTAAATTCCGCCTCTCATCGCATCAACACCATCATTCAGTGAATTGACGAGAACATACCAGATTGGGTAGATTGTAATGGCACATATAAAGAGCATGATCAGAATGTTAATGTTGTCAAAAATATATTCGCTTGTTGTTCGCCGGTTCCGTTTAAAAAGCTTAAACACAACCCCACCCCCTTAGAATAAAGATGTTCCATTCAGTTTCTTCACAATCTTGTTAGCAGACAGGAGCAGGATAAAGGCAATGATTGCTTTCAATAAACCAACTGCTGTTGCGTATGAGTAGCGGGCATTTTGCAGACCCATCTGATAGACGTAAATATCAATTACATTACTAGCGCTTTCATTCAACGAGTTACGCAGAATCAAGATCTGGTCGAAGTTTGAATTTAAGACACCGCTTACAGCAAGGATGAAAAGAATTGTGATTGTCGGGCGAATCGACGGCAATGTGACATGCCACATCTTTTGGAAACGATTTGCTCCGTCAATTGTTGATGACTCGTACAGCTCTGGTGATACGCCAGCGATCGCTGCAAGATAAATGATTGCTGACCAACCAAGTTCTTTCCATATATCCGAGAGAATGACGATTGCCCAGAAGTTATCAGGTGAAGCAAGGAAATTCGTACGTTCACTGATTAACCCTAAACCTAGCAGGATATCATTTAAGACACCGATATCTGCGAGCCATGTTGTCAAAATCCCTCCAAGTACAACCCATGAAATGAAGTGAGGCAAGTAAGAGATCGTTTGAACCGCTTTCTTGAGCTTCATTGATGTAAGTTCATTCAGCAAAAGAGCAAAAATGATTGGAAGCGGGAAACCGATAATTAATTTGATCAAGCTGATTCCCAGTGTATTTTTCAGGACGATCCAGAAGTTCTCATCCTGCAGGAATTCCTTGAACTGCATCAATCCTACCCATGGTGCTTCTGAGATAGTTTTGATAATGCTGTATTCCTTGAATGCGATGATCAACCCGTACATCGGAATATAGTTGAAGATGAACATCCACACTACACCGAGAAGCGCCATCGTCTGCAAATACTTTTGAGAAATGATTGTCTTTTTAATTTTTTTGTATTTTTCTTTTTTTGTTGGCTCTGCCATTATGGTGTCACTGACTTGTTGTTCGACTGGCTGTTGAATCTTGACTTCCATTTCTTCACCACCTTAGTT
>NZ_JBIQOE010000228.1:0-5114 GCF_047739415.1 Mesobacillus sp.
TTATTAATTGGAATAGATGTTTTTTATAGGAATAAAGACCTTATTTTACCTTTATTAATACCGTTTTCCGTTTTATGGAAAAGAGAATATTTCATTAACAAGATATGCTTAGTTTCGATTCCTTTTTAAAAAATTTATTCCTTTAAAAAGTCCTCTGGTGTTTTCATTATCTACTTTTCTATTTTGATACTGTTCAATCAACTCATTCAGACGGGCAAGCTGAAAAGCGTAGTCATAAATCGCAGAACCAATAATTGTTAACCTCAATCTATCATTTCTTTCTATTGACCTGTCCTCCATTATCGATTCAAGGAATAATCCACTTTGGCTTAAAATACTTTCCATATCTAGTTCTCTGATTTTCCCCGAATATTTAAGGAGGATCATCTCATGGTATTGAATCAGTTCTTCGAATTGATTATCAAATTCATTTGTACCCTCCTGTTCAGGCCGGCTTTGGAAAAAATGGTCCTCAACAATATCCAAGATTCTCAAGCCTTGCTGAAGGCAGGCAAGCATTTGCTTAAAAACAACCAATTCTCTCACGTCGAGAGGTTTTACCTTTGAAATTTTCTTTCTTTCCTCATCGAGTATTTTATAAAGGTCTTCAAGCTTGGCTACGTCCTTTCTCAATTGACTCCAGTGATCCTGAAATGTTGTTTCTGTCAGTTCATTGGATATAGCTGTCCTGATTAACAAGGACATGGTTCTAAAGCTACGGTTCATTGTTTCGGTAAAATTCTTGTTGAAATTTGGTGGCGAGACAATTAAATTAACAAGGAAAGCAGACCCCATCCCAACAAGGACAATGATAAATTTGTTTGCTGCTGTTAAAACCCCGTTGAATTCATGTGAACTCATCATGATTAAGACTGTGATTAGAGTTAAAGTTATGGAACTTTCCATTTTAAGCTTCAAGCTAATGATAATAACTATAACAGTTACTAACCCAATGACAATCGGGTTGTTCCCGAATAAATAAATGGATGCAATCGCGATGATCGCACCGAGTGTATTCGCCTGGAATTGCTCTAATACTTGTTTCCATGACCGATAAATCGATGGCTGGATAGTAAAGGTTGCTGCGATTGCAGCAAAGACCGGGGGCTCCAATCCAATCCATTCTGTTATGTATAAGGCAAGTGCAACGGCCACTCCTGTTTTTAAAACTCTTGGACCTAAAGTAATCATCTAACCCCTCACTCTCTAATGAGAACGCTTATATTTTAACATAACCTCCTTTAATGGAATAAAACATATAACGATAATACTGACCGATTAAAGATTAGTATTTTAAGGTGCGAAAAGATTATCCATACACTCTGGCGGGAAATAATATTCAAGCAGCTTTTTAAAAAGGTGGGAATAAGATGGTAATGATCGATAGAAATCATGATCCTAAAAAAAATGCTGAGCTGATTGCACAGTTATCAGGAAAAAAACTAAATATAAATGAACTGGTTATAGAGACAAACGAATTATTCAAAGAAGCAAGCGAGGATTACAGATCTTTAAACACAAAAATCAATAAAGGGATATCTTCTTTTTTCAGTAATTTCGGTTCAAGTCTAAGGAGATTCATCCAGACTAAATCCGCATTCGATAACGCCAAAAACTATGAGACCGTGGTTGATACTAATGGCAATGTCTTTCCCGAGTGGATGGAAAGATTAAACGAGGAATATAAACATTTACTGAAGGAAATTAATCGTGAGGTTTATATTGAAGATTTTGGAGCAGTCGGTGATGGTAAAACTGATTGCACAGAGGCCTTTAGAATGGCTCTAGGCAAAGGCCGTGTGAAAGTATATATTCCTGAAGGTGTTTATGTGGTAAAAGAGATAAAGCTGCCTTCCTTTACCTATTTGGTTGGTGCCGGAAAAAGGAAAACGGTCATCAAACTTCACGACTCAGCCCCCAAAGGCAGGAGACTTATAACGAATAAAAACCATCGTACCGGAAATCGGAATGTAAAAGTGACTGGAATGACGCTTGATTGGAATGTTGAACGTTTGGGAAATGTTGAAAAAACCAGTACCTGGGGAAATCATTCTAGCTGCCTGCTATATGCGAATGTAAAATATGGCTGGGTGAAGGATGTCGAAGGAGTTAAGCCAGGCCTTCACTGCTTTGATATTTCATCTCCTCTTTACAATTATTATGGCGATGGCTATCGGGCCCGCGGCGGAAGTGAGTTTATCTGGCTCGACAACCTTAATGGCTATGGTTTCGGCGACGATGGCATTACAACTCACCATAGTGATAATATTTTCATTTCATATTGCCATATGAGTGACCCAAGCGGAAAAACACATAAAAAAGGTTTTTCAAATTCGAATGGAATCGAAATAGATGATGGATCCCGAAATGTATGGCTATTAAACAACTCAACCGCAAGATGCTTTGGCGGAGTAGAAATCAAAGCTCACCATACTTCTTCTGCAGCAAATAATGTTGTCATCATAGGCCATCTATCTGTAAATGACAATCGTTCTTATAATTTCAGGCATATCGGCCATCACAAGGAAAATGATCCCGAGTCTAAAACAGCAATCAACATTCGGGCTGCAAATATTATCTCTTACAAGCCGGTACACACCGAGTTATATACCAACTCTTCACCAAGGGCTATGGTAGTGTCTGCTTATAAAAATGTAGCTGTGAACCATTTTACGGCTATTGGCGACCCTGCCTATGACTATGGTGGAGAACCAGCAATTGCCATTCAGTATCGTTCCAGAAATGTTATTTTAAAAAATGTGGCAATGAGCGGGTTTACAAATGCAGGCTCCGATATAAAGGTATTTGGAGGCAGCAACCGCGCTGATAATGTTAAAATCCGAAATGTCCTTGCAAAACATTCAGCACCTAAAGCAATTCAAATAGGCAAAGGAGTCTCAAAGGCATCGGTTGAAATGGTTTTCGCAGAAGCTGTCAATGGACAGACAGTAGTCGAACTTGCAGATAATAAAGCCTTGGTGAAGGAAATTGACTCAAAAGGATTCAAGCAGATGGTTCTGGGGCAACCGCAAATATAACAAAAAAGGAAGCAGTGCAAGCTGCTTCCTTCGTTATGAGAGGATCCATTTTTGGATTGCCTGGGCAACTCCACTCTCTTTATTAGTACCTGTAATATCGTCAGCAGCCTCCTTTACAGTTTCCTGGGCATTGCCCATTGCTATTCCAAGACCTGCCTCCGTAATCATGGCAATGTCGTTAAGGCTGTCTCCCACTGCCATGACATTTTCCATAGAAATTTCCAATAAATCACAAACCTTCTGCAATCCTCTGGCCTTATTGATACCAAGTGCATTGACTTCAATATTTTTTAAGCTTGAGTTGCTAATTTCGAATAATCCCTTTTCTTTTAACTCTTTAAGAACACTATCTCTTATTTCGTCTTCTTCAATGTGGAAGCCAAATTTAATCCATTCTTGGGAAAACAGATCCTCTGGCATATCATTGCGCCAGACGTTTTCACTGCTTGTCGCCCAAAAACCTGTCTGGTGCTTTTGTGATAGTTCATACATCCATTGGACGTGTTCGGTATCTACAATGCTTCTTTGCACCAACTCACCATCTGGACCCCAGATTTCTCCACCGTTGACCGTTACTAGATAGGACGACAGCTCCAGAGAGATTACATAATCCCTTGCTGTTTTGAGGCTGCGTCCCGTACTTAAAACAACACGTACCCCTCTTTTTTCGGCTTCTTTGATTGCTAGTCTATTTTTCTCAGACACCTCGTGCCGCTCATCCAGAAGCGTTCCATCCATATCCAATGCAATTAGTTTGATATCTGGCTTTTTATTAATCAACTTTATCCTCCTAATAGTTGCTTTACATTTCTTTATTGATACTATCAATGGCCTGTTTTACGGTAGCGAAGGTATTGATATTTGAAAAGTCTACTCCACCCTCAACTGCAGCCTGGGCGAGCTCTGGCCTCATTCCAGTGGCAATAGAATCCACCCCTAACAGCCGCAAAACATTGTGAATATCAAAAATGTGTTTGGCAATCGTTGCATCTATTGTGACGATTCCTGAAAAATCAATGATTAAATACTGTACTTTCTGCTTTGCTACCAACGGAATGGCCCTTTCCATTATTAACCTTGCCCGGTCATGGTCCAATTTCCCTACTAAAGGCAACACTGACACATTTTCCTGTACCGGGACGACTGGAGTCGATAATATATCCACTTCATCCTGTACTTCCTTCATCAGTTTCGAAGTTTGCCTCTCAAAAGCAAATACGGTTTCATTAATGCTTATATCAAGCATATTGTTCACTTTTTTATTGATCCAAATTAAATCTTCCGTGTTAACGTCATGTTTTAAACTGATTTCTGCCATTTTATCAATGAAAACAATTCTTGTAGGAGGATACCTGAGTAGGATGTCAGAAACCCTGCCGCCCTTAGCTGCTTCGCGTTCTCCATTTTGCTGGCTCCATTCAAGAAGGCCCTGAGAAGTTGTTTCATCTTTATTCATAATAGAGTCACCGAGGAATTTAAGATACTCAGTATAAACAATAATTGCCTGGTCAATTTCCTGCTTCGGTATCTCGACACCTATTAATTCAAGTATGGAACCTACCATTTCCTTTGCGAGTGTTTCGGAGTTTTGTTGTAATTCATTTGCTACTGCTGAAGTTGGATTCACAAAGGTCACTTCCCTTTTTCTTTTTAATTATGTTCTTCTTAAAAATCACCCAAAGAACTTTAATTCGTAAAGAAACTTAAATATATTTAAAAGTTTTTGAAAGGATTAGTCCGAAAACAACCGATCAATGCGAAAAAAGCCTTTACTTATTTACCAATAGGATACACCTTTAACAATAATTAATCTTCTTAAAACCTGTAATTACAAGCAATTAATAAAGTTGTCCTAGGTAAATAATACTCCTGTGCTGTTCAATAAATCCAAGGCAGGGAGAAAGACTATCCATAAATCAATATTCCTTGGAAATTCTCGTCAACTCGAAGAATTCTTTTTCTGGTTTCATCCATTTTGCCCCTTTATCAGAAACAAAATAAATCCCTTTCTCCAAGTCGTAGTATACATCAATTGTTATGCTTCCAAAATCAATAACACTTTTTCCGTTATAATAA
>NZ_JBIQOE010000229.1:0-3588 GCF_047739415.1 Mesobacillus sp.
CAAAAAGGATATTGCATGGTCGATGTCGAATATGATAAGCAAGAAAATTAACAAGGAGACTCATTATGTTAAAAGACCAACAAGAAATGATCATCAGTAAATATGCTGAACTGTACGATATACTTGTAACGAAAGACAATATATTGCGTCAAATAAAGGAGTTGGTAGACTTTTCTTTTATCCTAGCGGAAATCGGGAAAAACTATAATTCTACTCAAGGCCGTGGAGCAGAAGATCCCATTCGTATGTTTAAATATCTCATGCTTAAAGACATGCATGAGATTTCCGATGAGGATTTGGTTGAACGTACCCGGTGCGATATGTCCTTTAAGTATTTTCTGGACTTGGCCCCGGAAGAAACAAACCTTATTCATCCCACCACATTGACTAAATTTCGTCGACTACGATTGAAAAATGAAGATATCCTAGATAAATTGATTGGTAAGACACTAATAATTGCGCTGGAAAACGGAATCAAACTAGGAAAAGCATTGGTTGTTGATGCAACCCATACACGGGCAAAGTATCATCAAAAGTCTATGGAGGAAGTATTGCTTGAGCGTGCAAAGAAACTTCGCCGCGATGTCTACCAAGTGGATGAAACCATGAAGGGTCAGTTTCCTCAAAAACTGGTAAATCCATCTCTTGAGGAAGTTATTGGTTATTGCGATGAAGTTGCTCAGGTTGTGGAGAGTAACGCAAGACTGAGTATTCGTGAGAATATCAAGAAGCGATTGAATTATCTAAAGGAAGGATTATCAGACACACAAGCAGCATTAGAAGAAACAGGTGATTATGAAGCTCGTGTAGGACACAAGTCCGTAGACGATCCATTCTTCGGCTATAAAACACATATCACCATGACTGAGGAACGGTTGATCACCGCGGCAGTGATTACATCAGGTGAAAAACCCGATGGAGCAGAATTACAAACACTAATTGAAAAGAGTCAAGCCAATGGTATAGAGGTTGAAGAAGTAATTGGTGACACTGCATACTCAGGGAAAGAAAATCTAGAATATGCTGAGGAGAAGGATATTAAGATGATATCAAAGCTACATCCAATTATTTCTAATGGCGTACGAAATGAAGAAGATGAATTCACATTTAATAAAGATGCCAATCTATTTGTTTGTCCGGCAGGACACTTAGCAGTTAGAAAAGCAAGAACTGGGAAAAAGAATACCAACACCAATCAAACTATGACCTATTACTTTGATATTCAGACGTGTAAAAAATGCTCTCAACGACAAGGGTGCTACAAAGAAGGAGCAAAATCAAAGACATACTCAGTATCAATTAAATCAAAAGCCCATGAGGCGCAAATGCATTTTGAAGAAACAGAATACTTCAAGACACGCTATCGGGAACGATACATGATTGAAGCAAAGAATAGTGAGCTTAAAAATCAGCACGGCTATGATGTTGCTATCTCGTCGGGCTTATTTGGCATGCGGGTACAAGGAGCAATATCAATATTCAATGTGAATATCAAGCGAATCTTGACATTGATAAAGCAAAATAAGGGGGAGTAATCCTTAAAACCTTTATTTAAAAAGAAAAACCACATTCGCATTTAGAAGAATTTCTCCAAAATCGAATGTGGTTTCCTATTTTCCATTTTCATTTACTAAAATACTGATATTTTTCAGTGGCCTCTTTTCAGCCGGTGTCTTTATCAGAGAATGAGATTTTGATTAAGGCAGCCAATGCAAAAAATGGCCAGCGGTTTACTGATCTACTAAATGGGAATTGGCATGGTCAATACCCTAGCCAGTCGGAGGCAGATCAAGCATTTTGTAATATGCTGGCCTTTTGGACCGGCAAAGATGAAAGGGCAATGGATAGCATTTTCAGAATGTCAGGACTCTATCGAGAAAAATGGGACAAGGTCCATAACGGCTCCCAGACATACGGAGAAATGACTATAGAAAATGCCATCAAGGATTGTAATGCGGTTTATGAGCCCAGGGTTAAAAATACGGAAACAACAGAGGAAGCTCAAAAGAAGAAGCGGTTCACCTTTGATGATACGGGTAATGCACAAAGGCTTATACATAATCATGGGAAGGATTTGCGGTATTCATTCGTAAATAGCTGCTGGTATATCTGGAGCGGGAAATGCTGGGCAGAGGATAAGACTGGTGAGATAAAAAGAAAGGCTGATGCAACGATTAGGAGTATGTACAACGAAGCCAGGGACGAAGAAAATGAGGAAGTTGCCAAGGCCCTTACCAAGTGGATCACTCAATGCAGAAATGCATCGAGGAAGAAGAATATGATTACTGAGGCGCAGCATATCAATGGAGTTCCTGTATGCCCTGAAGATTTAGACCAGGACCCATGGTTGTTAAATTGCCAGAACGGAACCATCGACTTAAGAACAGGACAGCTCCTGGATCATACGAGAGAGCACATGATCACCAAGTTAGCACCTGTAGAGTATGATCCCAATGCAAAAGCAGATCTATGGACGAAGTTCTTGCTTCAGATCATGGATGGGAAACAAGAGCTGGTTGACTTCTTACAACGGGCTATAGGGTACTCCCTTACAGGTAGTATGGCAGAGCAATGTGTTTTTATGACCTACGGCAGCGGTGCCAATGGTAAGAGTACCTTTCTCGAAACAATCCAGGCTATGCTTGGTGATTACAGTAAGAGTACATCGATGCAGACGTTCCTAGTTAAGCAAGGGGATTCAGCATCCAATGATATTGCCAGATTATTCGGCAGCCGATTCGTTTCTACTGTGGAAGCCGATGAAGGGAAAAAGCTATCGGAGGCCCTTGTAAAGCAGATCACCGGTGGAGACAAAATGACGGCTAGATTTTTACATAAGGAGTTCTTTGAGTTCACGCCACAATTTAAGATATGGATGGGAACGAACCATAAGCCGGTGATCAAAGGTACCGACAACGGAATCTGGAGGCGTATCCGCTTGATCCCTTTCACTGTCACCATACCGAAGGAGAAGCAGGATGGAGAGTTAAAAGATAAGCTCATGAAGGAGCTGCCGGGCATCCTCTCCTGGGCAGTACAGGGATGCTTACAGTGGCAAAAGGAAGGGTTGAATCCTCCAGAGGAAGTGATACAGGCTACTGAAGATTATAGAGCTGAGATGGACACGATTAAGGCTTTCTTAAATGATTGCTGTACAAGGAAAAAGGAGAGTTTTATACAGTCATCAGCGCTATACGATGTCTATAAGAGATGGTGTGAAATCAATAGAGAACATGAATTGAGCCAAAGAGCTTTAAGTCTAAAGCTTAAGGACAAGGGATTAACAACTAGAAAAACATCCGGAATAATTTACTGGGAAGATATAGCATTAAATACTACAGGAAACATGATAAAGGCTGGAGCAACAGAGATAAAGGGGAAGGTAAAGGATGAACAAATGACTCTATCCTCCCTGAATTCCTGAATCCTCCCTGAACCCTCCTTAAGTAATTGCAAGGCTTAGGGAGGAACTAGGGAGGAAGGGAGGAGAGAAAGAGGTTTTTGGAAGATTGTTTTTTCTCATAAGGATTTACCTGTTTTTTCTTCCAATCCTCCCTAGCTATTGGAATTACTAGAAACAATCCTCCC
>NZ_JBIQOE010000230.1:0-9429 GCF_047739415.1 Mesobacillus sp.
TTATTAAAATATATCGAATTTGCAGAATATTTTATTATTTAAATGTGAGAAGGTGTCCCAATGAGCAACTATTCAATACATAAAGATGCACCTTTGCTTGAGGTAAAGAACCTTGAAACAGCATTTGATATCGATGGCGAATTTTATAACGCTGTAGACAAGGTCAGTTTTGCTGTCAAACCAAGGCAGATTGTCGGGGTTGTTGGCGAATCAGGGTGCGGAAAATCGGTTATGAGCCTTTCAGTCATGCAACTCCTGCCAAAAGGGGTTGGCAAAATCCGCGGTGGGGAAATCATTTTCGAAGGAGTCCACCTGGAAAAGATGTCCGAAAAGGAAATGAATAAAATCCGCGGGCGCGATATCTCGATGATCTTCCAGGAACCAATGACATCGATGAACCCGGTTTTTACAATCGGATTCCAGCTTCAGGAAGTATTGTTCAACCATACGAAAATTTCCAAAGCAGAAGCTAGGCAAAAAAGCGTTGCACTGCTGAAGAGCGTTGGTATTTCCAGACCGGAAAAAATTGTCGATGAGTACCCTCACCAACTATCCGGCGGTATGAGACAGAGGGTCATGATCGCGATGGCCATCGCTAACCAGCCGAAGCTTTTGATTGCCGATGAGCCTACAACGGCATTGGATGTTACTGTACAAGCCCAGATTCTTGACTTGCTCAAGAGCATCCAGGAAGTAAATGATATGTCAGTCATCATGATTACGCATGACCTTGGCGTAGTTGCTGAAATGTGTGATGAAGTCATCGTAATGTATGCTGGCCGGATCGTTGAACGAGCTGATGTTGACACACTTTTCTATAATCCAAAGCATCCTTACACAGAACTGATGATGGGTGCCATTCCGAAAATGGACGAGGAAAAAGAAGAATTAAGCTCAATCAAAGGGATTGTCCCGTCACTTAAGAACATGCCGGCAACTGGTTGCCGATTCGCAAACCGCTGTCCGAAAGCAATGCCAGAGTGTACAAGTATCACTCCACAGCTTGGAGAAGTCGAGCAAGGACATGAAGTGGCGTGCATTCTATATGAAGCAAGTATGCCAAAAGAAGGGGTTAAGGCATAATGAGCAATACAACTTTAGTAGAAAAAGAGAATTTGCTGGAAATTAGGAATCTAAAAACCTACTATCCTGTAAAAGGTGGCTTTTTCCGCCGCACAGTCGGCAATGTAAAGGCAGTCGATGATGTATCATTCGAAATTAAAAAGGGTGAGACATTGGGACTTGTAGGAGAATCAGGCTGCGGTAAATCTACAACAGGCAGGACGATTATCCGCCTGCTGAATGCAACTGATGGCGAAATTATCTTTGAAGGCAAGGATATCACTAAACTAAGAGGCAAGACACTCCAGGCGATCCGCCAGGATATCCAGATGGTCTTCCAGGATCCTTATGCTTCACTGAACCCGATGCAAATGGTCGGGGACATTGTTTCAGAACCTATCAGGAATTTCAAGAATGCAAGCCTGAAGGACCTTAAAGATGAAGTAATGGATTTATTGACAAAAGTTGGTCTTCCTGAAGATGCTTACTATAAATATGCCCATGAATTTTCAGGCGGGCAGAGACAAAGGATCGGCATTGCCAGGGCGCTGGCGCTCAGACCGAAACTTATCATTGCAGATGAGCCGGTATCAGCACTCGACGTATCCGTGCAATCCCAGGTTCTCAATCTTTTGAAGGAGCTTCAGAAGGAATTCGACCTGACTTTCTTATTTATCGCTCATGACCTTAGTGTCGTTAAGCATATGAGTGACCGGATCGGCGTAATGTATCTCGGCAATATGGTAGAAATTGCTGATCGCAACAGCATGTATGCTGAGCCGCTCCACCCATATACACAGGCTTTAATCTCAGCCATTCCAATGCCGGATCCACGCAGGAAGAAGGAAAGGATCGTACTTGAAGGAGATGTTCCAAGTCCATTGAATCCTCCGACAGGATGTCCCTTCCATCCGCGCTGCCCGGCAGCTATGGCAGAGTGTTCTCAAGTGAAGCCAGCTTTAAAGGAGGTGAAGCCAGGACACCGAGTTGCTTGCCACCTTTACTAGGGCAATAATTTTTACAAAAATATAAGAAAAACGGGGGGAAAACCATGAAGAAACCATTGCTTTGGCTAGCTATGCTAGTATTGGTTTTATCAACATTCCTTGCTGCGTGCAGCGGAGGAGACACAAAGAAGACAACAACTGATCCAAAAGAAGACGACAAGGATACTGCAGCAGAAACAGGACCGCAAGAAGGCGGTACATTGACTTACGCTTTAAGTTCTGAATTCAAAGGCCTTTTGAACTGGAACTTCTACGATGCTGATGGAGACGATGATATCATCGCATTCTTCGACGATGCATTGATCGACTATGATGAAAACCTTAAAGCTCAGCCAAACATTGCTAGCTGGACAACTGACGATAACAAAGTTTTCACATTTACTTTTGAAAAAGGCGTAAAATGGCACAATGGCGAAGAACTAACAGTTAATGACTGGGTATTCGCTATTGAAACAATCGCTACTCTTGGTGGAGAACACCAGCGCTGGTCTAACGTTAACACTATCCAAGGTGTTAAAGAATTCAACGAAGGTAAAGCTGACAAGATCTCTGGTCTTGAAGTTGTAGATGACTACACTTTGAAAATCACTTTTGACAAGGCTCGTGTAAACAACCTTGACAATGTGTGGGCTTATCCGCTTTCTCGCAAGGAATTCGAAGGAATCGCTCCTAAGGACATGGCTGCTTCTGAGCAGGTTCGCACTAATCCAGTAGGAACTGGTCCTTACAAAGTAACAAAAGTTATCCCTGGTGAATCAGTAGAGCTTACTCGTAACGAAGACTACTGGAAAGGCAAGCCGTATATCGAAAAAATCATTGTTAAAGTTATCGATACTTCTCTAACAACTGGCGAACTTAAGAATGGAACTCTTGACATGACTCCATTCCACCCAACAGTTCTTCCAGAAATCGAAGCACTTGATAACGTTGAAGTTGTAAGATTCCCTGGCTTATCTTACTACTATGTTGGTTTCAAATTAGGTAAATACGATGGCAAGAAAAACGTAATGGATAAAGAAAAGTATCAAAACAAAGAGCTTCGTCAAGCTATGCTTTATGCAATCAATCGTGAAGAGTGGGTAAAAGCGTTCTTCAGCGGACTAGGAAAGCCGTTAAACCGTCCTATCCCATCTGCACACTGGATTGCTGCAGCTAACGAAGATATGCCTGTTCAATATGAATACAACCCAGAAAAAGCAAAAGAACTTCTTGATAAAGCTGGATACGTTGACAAAGATGGCGACGGATTCCGTGAAGATCCAAAAGGTGAAAAGTTCACTGTTAAGTTCTCTCACTATGCAACTGGAAACCCTACTTTCGAAGCACGTGCAAAAGCTATGACTCAGTATTGGGAAGAAGTTGGTTTGAAGTCTGAGCTTCAAATGACTGATGTTAACCTTTACTATGATCAGCTTGAAAAAGATGATCCTGCAATCGAAGTATTCTACGGCGGCTGGGGAACTGGCGCAGATCCAGATCCACTACCACTTTGGGGTATTGAATCTGTATGGAACTACCCACGTTGGGTAAATGAAGATGCTCAAAAGCTTCTTGAAGATGCTGTTGACCTAGAAGTAGTTGGAACTGACACTGAAAAGCGTGCACAGCTATATGCTGACTGGCAGAAGATCTTCAACGAAGAAGTGCCTGCACTTCCAATCGCTGAACTAGAAGAAGTAATGGCTGTTTCTAAACGCGTTCAAGGCGTTAAGTTCGATGTTTCTGGTTCTAACTCACCTCACGAGTGGTGGATCAAGCAATAATTAGGTACCACCTATTCAGTTAAGGAGAATGCATATGCTTAAATACAGTTTACGACGCATACTAGGCATGATTCCTATGCTTTTCCTTATCTCCATCGTAGTGTTTTCCCTGGCGAAACTTATGCCAGGGGACTCACTCAGTGGGGAAATCGATCCGAACAATACGGATCCGGAATACATAGCGGAGATGCGCGAGAAGCTAGGGTATAATGACCCAATCCACGAACAATATTTCACATGGATCACAAACTTCATGCAGGGCGATTTCGGGAAATCAACCCGTTATAAGATCCCGGCAAGCGAAATCATTGCAGAACGTTTGCCAAATACTATCTTTCTAGGTTTTACCAGTATTTTAATAACCTATATACTAGCATTACTCATGGGTATTTATGCCGGAAGAAAACCATATACCCTTGGCGATAACGCAATAGGTACAGCCAACTATATAGGGCTGGCACTCCCTTCGTTCGTAGCTGGTGTATTTGCTATCTATTTCTTTTCATTCAATTTGGGATGGTTCCCATCAAATGGATCGGTTGATATCTCAATAACAGAAGGAACAGCAGCCTACTGGATGAGCAGAATCCATCATGTATTCCTGCCTGCAGTAGTTTTAGGATTACTGAGTACCGCAAGTTATACGCAGTTCCTGCGTAATGATATTATAGAAAACAGTCGTAAGGATTTTGTAAGGACGGCACGTGCTAAAGGCACAGCGGAAAGCAAGATTTACAATCAGCACATTTTGCGAAATTCAATTATCCCTTTAGTTACATTTCTTGGATTTGACATTGTCAACTTGGTCGGTGGAGCAATCATTACCGAAACGATCTTCACTTATCCGGGACTTGGTCAGTTATTCTTGAACTCAGTCAGCCAAAGAGACTATCCAGTCTTAATGACCCTGACAATGATGTTCTCGTTCTTGACACTGTTTGGTAACCTGATTGCAGACATTTTATATGGAATCGTTGATCCAAGAATCAGGCTGGATTAAGGAGGATGGCTATGGAAGTTTCTACAGCAAAAAATACACAGATTAAACTGAAGCCGGAAAAAGGCATGTCTCCTTGGGCCATCGCTAGAAGAAAATTTGTGAAGAACAAGTTGGCGATGACAAGCTTGATCTTCTTGTTATTCGTAATGATTGTCTCTTTCCTGGCTCCATACATTACAACAACAGATATTACAAGAATCAACATTGGCTCAATGTCCTTAAAGCCATCTGCAGAGAACTGGCTGGGAACGGACAAAAACGGGCGTGACGTTTTTACCAGATTGTTATACGGCGGAAGGGTATCACTCTTAGTCGGAATTAGCTGTACACTATTTGTAATCTTTTTTGGAACAATTGTAGGATCGATTGCAGGATACTTTGGCGGAATCGTTGACAGCATGCTAATGCGTTTCACTGACTTCGTGTTGAACTTCCCGTTCCTGGTATTTGTTATCGTATTGGCTACAATCTTCCATGGTAAAATCAATGGTCTTGTTATCCTGATCATAGTTATCAGCTTGCTGAGCTGGGGTGGGGTAGCGAGGATTGTCCGAAGCAAGATTTTAGCAGAGAAGGAGAATGAATACATTCTTGCTTCCATCTCAATCGGATGCTCACCATTCAAAGTAATCACAAAGCATTTACTCCCGAACGTCCTTTCAACAATCATCGTACAGGCAACAATCCTGTTCGCTTCCATGATTGTCGCAGAAACAGGACTAAGCTTCTTAGGATTTGGTGTACCTTCCGAGATTCCATCTTGGGGTAACATGCTAGCATTCGCAAATGAACCAGACGTATTACAAGGAAAGCCGTGGATCTGGATTCCACCAGCACTTGCCATCACACTCACGATCTTGTCAATCAACTTCGTAGGTGAAGGTTTAAAAGAGGCATTGAATCCAAGATCACGCCGTTAAAAAATCTACCATACAACGGTAGATTTTTTATTTTGGCTATTTTTCTATTAGAGGATGTTCGGCCAAAATACCACTGAGACAGCATGAGATGTCCGAAGTCACCCCATGTTCGGCCAAAACAATCATTGGAACCGCATAAAATGTCCGAAGTCACCCCAAGGGTCGTGCAAGACAGCATTATAGTTAGAAAGTAACACATACTCGGAATCTTTCCTTAGAGACGCTGCTGTACTTTCAAGGAGTTGGGCCTATTTCTTCATCTACATTTAAACCATCTTTCAGTACTTTCCCGCCACCTTCCTTCATATATATGATAAAAATGGACAGGCCGGGGTGAGGGAAGTGTTTTATTTGAATTTCTATTATGAATTGAGTCAGTCCGATGATTTTTAGACTGTTTGTTTTGACGATTGGTTTTGGACTGGCTGTATCTGGGGGCATCAGCGCAATCGCGTATTTGAATATGATTGTAGCTGGGCACGGTTTGGATGAGTATTTAGCTTTTGTATCGCGGAGAGTGGAGTGCTACTTGCTGCCAGCTGGAATCGGGATTATTTGGTTGAGCATTTATTGGCCTCATAATAATGATATAAATTGATCTTCCTTTTAAGGAATATTTTTACTAAGTGATGCCCATACTGATGGACAAACAGTTTCTTGAAGTGAGGGGTTATATAATCATGTTGTATCTTCATGATGTCTGGGTAAACTGGTTCGAAGGGGAAGAGAACGGCTATAATGTCTGCCATTTCCACGAATGGCGGAAGGACGATGGAGTAGAGCTGCTTGACCAGGTGCCGCTCCTTAAGATTGACCATCTGTTATTTAATTACATTGAGAATGATTTATCAGAGTTACCACAACAGCTTCTGGATGACATTTACCGTAAGGCATATTTGAGGAAAAACCATGAACGTACACAGCTTGATTACTGTTTCGTTGTTTCCGATGGAACTGGCATACTGGCTGTTGACACCATCGGCTATAATATCCCAATTCGAAAGAGTCGGCTTATCCCGCGCCAGGAGCAGCTCGTGTACGAAATGATTGAAAATCAGGATACTATCCAATATGGGTTCAATGATCAAAGTGCTTTAAAGGACTTCCATATTTTATCGCCATCACCGGATTTAATGAGAGGGCTGACGCGTAAGGAAAGACAGTTGAAGCAATTATTGTTCATGGCCATGGACCAGTTGAGTTCCTCGAAAAATGTGGCTGAAGTCCGTTACTGGTTCACTGAATGGAAACCTGAATTATATGAAGAAATTCAACGCCTTGGATTTGAAGAGGTATGGGAACGGTTATATGAAGAGACTAAGTTTGGCTGGTCACATAAACACGAGAAGTTTTGTGAAAACATCATCAAAGGGCAATCCTTTTTCGAAAAACTTTGGGAAATGGAGCACGGCCCTAAGGTAAATTGATAACTATTATGAAAAAACGGAGCTGACTTATTATCAGCTCCGTTTCTATTATTGTTTAGGAAATAATAAAGTTTTTATAAATCCAGCTCCAGCGCCTAGCCCCTCGAGACGCTTCTGTCCGCCTGATGAAGTCAAAGAACGACTTCACCTGTCGGTCCTCCGAGGCACACGATGTGCTAGACCCCCAGCCAAAGGACGTGGCGTTATTGGCGGGCAGCGCTTATCGGGGCTGACCAAGGCGCTTGCGCTTTTTGTTCTTACTTGCGCTTGCGCCCAAGACCCATCGCATTCTCCATTTTCTTTAGCATTTTGTTTGCGACAAAGTTTGCTTTTTCAGCACCACGGTCAAGAATTTCATCTAACTCTGGTGAATCGATTAGCTCATAATATTTTTTCTGGATTGGTTCAATTACATCGACAACAACTTTCGCAAGGTCTCCCTTAAAGTCTCCGTACCCTTTACCATCATATTCTTTTTCAATGTCAGCAATTGTTTTGCCGGTTAAGATAGAATAGATGGACAAAAGGTTTGAGATGCCAGGCTTGTTCTCTTTATCATATTTCACGATACCCTCTGAGTCAGTTACTGAACTCTTAATTTTCTTTTCAATTTGCTTAGGGTCGTCGAGCATTGAGATGAAGGCCTTGCTGTTCGGATCTGATTTGCTCATTTTCTTCAATGGATCCTGTAAGGACATGACTCTTGCTCCGACTTTAGCGATTCGAACATCTGGAATCGTAAAAATGTCATTGTATTTCTTGTTGAATCGTTCAGCTAAATCCCTTGTCAGCTCTAAATGCTGTTTTTGGTCTTCGCCTACTGGCACGAGATTCGTATTATATAGAAGGATATCGGCTGCCATTAACGGTGGATACGTTAATAAACCAGCTGAGACTGCTTCTTTCCCGGTGGATTTATCCTTGAATTGGGTCATCCTTTCAAGCTCACCTATATAGGCGACGGATTGCATCATCCATCCAGCCTGTGCATGTGCCGGCACTTCCGATTGGATGAATAATGTTACTTTTTCAGGATCGATTCCTGAGGCGATGTACAATGCTGCGAGGCTCTTAATGTTTTTGCGAAGCTGCAAACGGTCCTGCGGGACGGTTATCGCATGCTGATCAACGATACAGAAATAACAGTTATATTCTTCCTGCAGTTCTGTGAATTGCTTCAATGCGCCGATATAGTTACCAAGTGTGATGGTTCCGCTCGGCTGGATGCCAGAAAAAATAGTCTCCATAATAAATTCCTCCTATAAGTAAATATCTTGTTCTCATTCTGTCTGAATTTGTTTGCAATGACATAAGAAACAGAAGAAAAAAGAACACAAAAAAGACCATTCGCTCCTAATATCTAGGGACGAATGGTCCGTGTTGCCACCCTAATTACTCACGAATGAGTCACTCTGCCCATGCCTCAATAAAGCATGGATTCCTTTAACGCAGGATTACGCCTGGATCTACTTAAGTTCAAACCAGAAGCTCAAAAGTCCATTCCAATTGCCAGGCTGTTTGTTTCCACCAACCACAAACTCTCTGAAAAGCCTTTAACAAGTGTACTACTCTTCATCATTGCTTTTAATCTTTTATTAAAAATGATTATAATCAAATCAATCATGATAAGCAAGAGTACCAGAAGGATTTTTACAAATAATAAATGTACAGTGCGGCAAGCATTAATATAAAATCTAACAATCCAACGATTAAAAGAGGATTTGCATTAATGGTAACCAGTTCGGATAAAGGAGTCATCTCATCAAAGGATTTCTTCTTTTCGCCTTCTTCCTTACCAGCAAAAACGGTCCGGAAAGAAAAGGAAATTGCGTCAAAAAAACCAGAGTTAACCGTATAGACTATAAGAGAAGTAAACAGGAGTACGCTAGCAATATAAAAAGAGATATTAATATAACTTAGCAAAGTTATGCTCTGCTGATAGACAAGTGAAAGAATAAAAACTAAAATCTGTGAACCTAAAAACCCATAAAAAATTTTCCCAAATCTATTACGCATTTTACTAAATCTCCCTTATATTGTTATTTCATAAAAGTGATTTTGAGAATAAATCATCGAAAATAATCAAATATTACAATAAGTAACACGAGTGATTTGCCCGCAAAAGGCTTATAAGTCACCATTATACCACAAATGAATGAGGAAATTTATTACTATTGTTTCAAAGTTGTAAATTTTTCGCGCAAAAATATTGAACATTTAATTTAATCTATGTATAATAGGGAATGTAAA
>NZ_JBIQOE010000231.1:0-11907 GCF_047739415.1 Mesobacillus sp.
ATTATGGAGATGGATAATATGAATGGACTTAGGAAAGGCAGTAAGGATCTAATCAAAGAAATTAACCGTTCCATAGTAATTAACCTAATTAGGAAATCAGGCAGGATCAGCAGGTCTGATGTTTCTAAGGTCACCAAGATGAGTTTATCTACAATAACTTACATTGTTGATGAACTAATGGCCGTTGATCTGGTAAGGGAAGTTGGTGTTGCTACATCTACTGGGGGCAGAAGACCTGTACTGCTGGAGTTTAATGCGGATTACGGCTATACAGTTGGTGTGAAGATTGAGGAGAAAAGAGTTCTATTTGCTTTAACCAATCTAAACGCTGACATTTTGGATTTAGTAGAAAAGAAATTTAACAGGTTTGATAATATCCAGGATGTTGTATCAATGATTGCTGTTGAAATTAAGGAACTTTTACAAAGTGCTGATAAGCCAAAGGAACAACTTATGGGTATTGGAATAGCTGCTTCTGGATTAATCAACCGCCAGGAAGGGACGATTGTTAGATCTTCAATGCTGGGCTGGGAAAATGTTCCTTTATGCCAATTGTTAAGTGAACAACTTAATAATATTCCTGTATTCATTGATAAAAATGTCAACGCTTACACAATGGCTGAATTATGGTACGGAGAAGGAAAAGACCTGTCAAACTTCCTGTGTATCTCTGTTGGTGCCGGATTAGGTATGTCCCTCGTGGTCGATAAGAAAATTTATTACGGAGAATCTGGGGGAGCTGGTGAGTTTGGCCATACGGTAATGAAAATTGGCGGGTATCAATGTCACTGCGGACAAAAAGGTTGCCTTGAAATGTATGCATCTGAATTCTTTCTATTTAACCGCGGCAGTGAAATAAAAGAAAGCTATCCTGAAACAATCATTGAAGATTTTTCATTCGAAGAAGTATCCACTGCAGCAGAAAAAGGTGACGCTCTTGCAATCGAACTGATGAAATCATTTGGTGAAAACCTGGGATACGGAATACTAAACGCAATTAACGCACTTAATCCCCATACAATTTTGCTTATTGGAGAAGGGATGAAATACAAGCACTTATTCCTGGATGCCGCTGTAGATATTGCAACGGTGAACTTCTTCTCTGCAGCAAATATCCAAACAGAAATCAGGCCAACAGAACTAGGAGATGATTCATGGCTAAAAGGGGCAGCCTTACTTGCAATCACTCATTTGTTCCAGGCTCCGATTTATGAAGAATCTAAATCTATATTAAATTGAGGTGAGAACATGGTTGGAATGACAAAGAAAAAGACAGCCTTTTGGGTAGCTGTGTTCCTTTTTCCCAATTTAATCGGTTTCTTTACTTTTATCGTTTTCCCGCTTTTATCATCATTAGCCATCAGCTTTACGAATTGGGACCTAATTTCCACTATGGAATTCGTCGGTATTGATAATTACAAACAGCTAATGGTGGACAATGAATTTTGGGCAGCATTTACCCACACGGTAACTTTCATTATTGGATATTTACCCTTAGTAATGATTTTCGGATTAGCTTGTGCTCTACTGCTTAATCGAAAAGTAAAATTAAGAGCATTCTTCAGAGCAGCGTATTTTTTACCAGTAGTGACATCGTGGGTTGCCGTATCTCTTGTATGGAAATGGCTGTTTAACCCTAGTTACGGATTAATAAATTACTTCTTATCATTTGTTGGTATTGAGGGGCTTAATTGGCTCCAGGATGAAAGTCTAGCAATGCCAGCTATCATCATAACAAGTGTCTGGAAAGACATTGGATTTGTTATGGTACTCTTCTTGGGCGGCCTACAAAATATTTCAACCTCCTACTACGAAGCCGCAGATATCGATGGGGCAAATTCCTGGAAGAAATTCTGGAATATCACCCTCCCGCTTTTGACACCTACGACATTTTTTGTAACCATCATTTCTTTGATTAACTCATTCCAAGTTTTTGACCAGGTCATGATCATGACTGAAGGCGGTCCTGGCGGCGCAACAAATGTGCTAGTTCAAAACATATACAATCATGCTTTTCGGTATTTTGAAATGGGCTACGCTTCCGCAATGTCATGGATTTTATTCATCGTCATATTTGTGATTACTTTGATCCAGATGAGAATGCAGAAAAGGTGGGCGGATTAAACATGGAAATGAACCCGGTTACAAAACAATCAACTGTCCTTCAGAAAGACTATCAACTTACAAGTCTAAGGATATTTAAAAAAGGTTTACTGTACATCGTTTTGATCTTAGGTGCAATCGCCATGCTGCTGCCTTTTCTATGGATGATTTCTACTTCATTAAAGAATCAAGGAGCAACAATGGTCTTTCCACCACAGTTTATCCCTGATCATGCAACCTTTCAAAACTATAAGGATGTGACTGGGGCATTCCCGATGCTTCACTTTTTGGGGAATTCCTTGTTAGTAGCGGTTCTGACAACTTTGGGCCAACTGCTTTTATGTTCTATGGCAGCTTATGCGTTTGCTAGGATGCAATTTTGGGGCAGGGACAAACTTTTCCTATTATACCTGGCAACAATGATGGTTCCAGCACAGGTCACCATGATACCCCAGTTTATTTTAATGAAAAACTTTGGATGGCTTGATACATATCAGGCATTGATCGTCCCTGGATTGTTTAGTGTTTTTGGAACCTTTTTGTTAAGGCAGGCGTTCTTGTCGATTCCGAAGGAACTTGAAGAGGCAGCCTTCATGGATGGTGCCAACCATTTTTCAATATTCTGGCGTGTAATCATGCCGTTATCTAAACCAACACTCGCGACGTTAGGCATCTTTTCATTCATGCAATCTTGGAACAATTACTTATGGCCACTTATTGTAATTAATGATAAAAGCTTTGCTACTTTGCCGCTAGGATTATCTCTACTGCAAGGGAGGTGGGAAACGAATTGGAACATGATGATGGCAGGTGTAGTCATTAGTGTTTTGCCAATACTTGCAGTCTATCTATTTGCGCAGAAGTACTTTATTCAAGGAATGACAATGAGTGGAATGAAAGAATAATAAGGGGGAATTAGAATGACTCAGAAAAGGCTTATTTCGGCTATAGTTCTACTATTTATGCTTACTTTTACTGTATTGGCAGGATGTTCTGATTCGGAAAAAAGCTCTGGAGGTAACAAAGATGAAACGGTAACAATCAATTACTTTACCTTTTCACCAGGTACTGACCATGAAAAAGACCTACAAGACATGATCAGTGCTTTTGAAAAGCAAAATCCAAATGTAAAAGTAGATTATGAGATTGCTGCTTATGATGATTATTTCACAAAGCTGCAAACCATGATTGCTGGCGGGAAAGCACCGGATGTATTCGAGCTTAACTATGAAAACTTCGTTAGTTATGCCTCAAAGGGAGCTTTAGCGGACCTGTCTAAATACATTGAAGAAGATAAAGACTTTGATCCATCTAAATTAAATCAAGAAGCATATAAAGCTTATCAATACGAAGGAAAGCAATATGGTATGGTGGAAAGCTTCTCAAACGTTGTTACTTTCTACAATAAAGACTTGTTTGATAAAGCAAAAGTGGATTATCCAACTGCAGAATGGACATGGGAAGATGAATTAGCAGCAGCGCAAAAGCTCACAAACAAGGATGAGAAGATCTGGGGTACTTATTCACCGATTCAGTTCCATGAATTCTATAAAGTGATTGCTCAGAATGGTGGATCTGTATTCAATGAAGACAAATCAGAAGTAACAATCGATAGCCCTGAAAATGCAGAAGCACTTCAATACATGGTTGATAAGGTGAACAAATATAAAGTAACTCCTTCTGTAGGAGATCTATCAGGCCAGTCGCCAGAGGATTTATTTAAAAATGGTCAAATCGGGATCCTGCACACTGGAATCTGGATGTTATCCGCTTTTAAAGATGCACCATTCAAATGGGATATTGCACTTGAAGCAGGTAATACTCAAAAGGCACACCACTTCTTCGCAAATGGATTAGCAGTTTCAAAGGACTCAGATGCTCAAAACGCTGCTTATAAATTTGCACGCTTCATGAGCGCTAGTGACGAAGCCGCAGAAATTCGAATTGCAAGTTCATGGGAACTTCCAGCAATCACGAATGAAGAAATCTTAAAGCCTTATCTGGAACAAACTCCTCCAGAAAGCAGGGAAGTTATTTTTGAAGCACTGGATACGCTTGTTTTACCTCCAGTAATTGAAGATTGGAGTAAAATGAGTGACCTGATCACAAAGGAACTAGAAAATGTGGTGAATGGTAAAAAGAGCCCTGAAGAAGCATTGAAAGTTATGCAGGGAGAATTAGAGAAGTTGAAGTAATCAAATCTGGAGAAGGATATCGAGGCATCCTCATATCCTTCTCTTCTAACATAAGGGGAGAGAGACATGGATTCAAAAGCAATGTACAGCAAGCTGCTTAAAGCTCATGTATACCAGTTAAATAATGATTATCCATCCTCGGAAAGAATTCTTCTTAATCATAAACCTCAACTTGATAAGGACAGTATACACCTTATTGCTACCTGGCTATGGAATGTGCAGAACCATTTAAAAGAGACAAATAGTGAGAACTTGAAAGAAGTTAATGTTCAACCTTACTTAACGTTTCTCCAGGATAATTGGAGAAAACCTTTAGAACGTATCTGGGGAGACGGCAAGAAAGATATTCATGTTTCGAACATTGCAATGGTGTATGCGGCATTAACTCAATCCAAAAATAATCTCCAGCAATATGAACTCCAAAAAACAATCACAGAAATCAGAGATTTTGTTTTTGACTCTCTACTTTCTGGGGGTATTTTGCTTAATGCGGTGAATGAACGGCAAATTTCATTGGATATGCTTACTGCAGTTATGCCATATGGATTGTTTTCTCCTGAGGACTTAATTGTGGTAGAAGCAGTTGGCCAAATCGAAAGGAAGTTAGTGAATAATACAGGGGCACTAAAAACGATTGAAGGTAAGAAAGAATCTTCTTCAGCAACTGCGCTTTTGTCATTATATTTTCTGGAAAAGGGCAACTATGAAAAAGCGAATACCTATTTAAATTTCGCACAAAGCTTGATTGGAAAAGAGTCGGCAGAGGAATCCGAGCTTGGAAAAGTGATTATTGAAATGATAGACCACTATAAGGTTGATTCAATAGAAGAGTACAAAATAGTACATACACCCTTTGGCAATCATAACATTTACGAACCGCAACTTACAGAACGAAGTCCACATCATCCGACAACTGAAGAGCCAATAACAGTAGCATGCCAGGTATGGCCTGAAGGAGAAGTAGATACGGTTTTATTAACTCTAGAGTCAGCTAGCGGTGATATCGTAAAGACAAATGAGTTAACCAGGAAATATGTTGATGATAAAAAAGTGTACATATGGACTGGAACTATAGAGCCTCTGACCAAGCAGGAGGACTTCAGTTATCATTTCTCTGCTTATAAAGGCGAGAGCCTTAAGGTGCAATCAGAGCGGTTTCCAATCACACCTCTAAAACGCCGGGTACTAAATGAATTCCGCCTTTTTGAAAAGGCTGAGAGTGAAGTAGTCTTGTTAGCGAAAGATGAGGATGGTTTTTCTTCACAGGTCAATTTGGGCTTTAATGATGACCAGTTTTATATAAATATTGATTCTAATATTAATCAAGAATTCCTCCAGGAAGAATGTGAAGCTCTCACCCTAAAATCCATGAACCAAGAATTTACTGTTGACCTGAAGTTAGATCCTTTTTTTATCTGCATAAGAGATGCCAACAAAACACTGTTAGAGTCACATGATTTCCTTTCCTTTATTGAATGTACGACTGATAAGAATCAGCATATAAGGGATTTAAAGCTTAATTTCCATACACCGTTGAACGAAAGCTTTTATGGATTTGGTGAGAGATATAACGCTGTTGAGCAGCGAGGGAATATCATTGATTGCTATGTTTATAATCAGTATCGAGACCAAGGTACAAGGACTTATATGCCTGTTCCTTTTTACATCAGTTCACTGGGATATGGCTTGGTGGTTAATACCAATAGGTACACCCATTTTGACATTGCTCACTCATTGAAGGATGCCTTGTCTATTAAGATAAGGATGTCAGAAAAAGAACAAAGCACCTCGATTACCGCATTCTTAGGAACACCGAAAGAAGTGATTGAATCCTTTACTTCGAAAACTGGCAAACCAGTATTACCACCTGTTTGGGCATTTGGGCCCTGGATTTCGAGCAATAACTGGGACAGGGACAGTCTGACCCGTTCAGAAGTTGAGAAAACAAACGAATATCAGATACCAGCGACTGTTCTAGTTCTGGAACAGTGGAGTGATGAAGCCACTTATTACATGTTCAATGATGCCCAATATGAAGTGAAAGGTAATGGAGAAAGTCATACCTACAACGAAATGGAGTTTCCTGAATGGGGACGATGGCCGGATCCGAAGGGATTGTTTGAATACCTGCATGATAACGGGTTGAAAGTTCTTCTTTGGCAGATTCCGATTAAAAAGTACTTGAACAGGCAAACACAACCGCAAAAAGATGCGGATGAAAAATATATGCTGGAAAATGGATATGTTGTCAAAAAGAAAGACGGATCTCCATACAGGATGCCTGAAGGCTGGTTTAAAGAAAGTCTATTAATGGACTTTTCAAATCAAGAAGCTAAAGAATGGTGGTTTAGCAAACGGAAGTATTTGCTTGAAATTGGAGTGGATGGCTTTAAAACAGATGGCGGGGAGTTTGTGTTCGGAGACGAATTGCTGTTTGCTGATGGGAAAACCGGCGACGAAATGCGTAACTTGTATCCAAATGATTATATAGAGGCGTACTACCAATTCGCTAATGACTTTAAAAGCGGAGATGCAATGACCTTTAGCCGTGCCGGATATATGGGAGCTCAAAACTTCCCGGCACATTGGGCAGGGGATGAAAGATCGACTTTTGACGCTTTTAAGCGGTCTTTGGCTGCAGGTATCACTTCTGGAATGTCAGGAATTCCATTTTGGGGCTGGGACTTAGCGGGATTCAATGGTGATATTCCAACGGCCGAATTGTATGTCAGATCTGCGGCCATGGCGGCCTTTTGTCCAATTATGCAGTATCACGCTGAAAGCAAAGGTGAGTTTAATCAGGATCGCACTCCATGGAATATTGCGGAGAGAACCAATCAAAAAATTGCAATTGAGGGATATAGATTTTATGCCAATGTCCGAATGAACTTGCTCCCTTACATTTGGAACGAAGCAAGAAAAACTTGTGAAACAGGTATTCCATTAATGCGCTCCTTATTTATGGAGAACCCCGAGGATCAACGAGGTGAAGGAGTATTCGACCAATATTACTTTGGATCTTCTTTATTGGTTGCACCTGTAACAGAAGAAGGTGCAACTTCAAGAAAAGTTTATTTCCCTAAAGGAACTTGGTTTGATTTCTGGAACGGAAAAAGAATTATTGGTCCTGCCTATGAATTGATTGATTCACCACTTGACCATATTCCTGTTTACGTAAAAGAAGGGACCGTAATTTTAACAAATGTGAATCAAACGCTTCAGTTAGGTTCTTGGGTTTCCAATGATATTTCCAGTTATGTCAGACCTTTATTAAGGATTTATTTAAAAGATGGATTATCCGAAAGAATCAATGACCACCTGAATAATCAATGGGTTGTTGATGTTATAGAAGAATCGGATAGATGGAAGATTTCAGTAAGTGGACCAACAGAAGAATTTGATGTTTATCTTCCTGATGAAGCTAACTCTGAAGGAAAAGCTGTTTTTATAAACGGAAAGAAAAAAGCTTGAGTTCATGGAGGTATGAATGTGTTAGATACAACTAGTTTTGCTATCCTTCCAACCCAGGAAAAGATCGAAGGCGAACCTAAACTACATGTTGGGTCAGTCAAATCTTTCTCGTGGAAAGATCATATGCTAACAGGCACTAATGAGCATGGTGAGTTTTTGATTTATTTTGTAGAAAAAAAGATTCCTAGAATCTTAATAAATCCATTTGGAAAAGTAGAGTCGGCATCGAGCATTGCTGTTTCACTTAAGGAAGTGCCTCATGAGGCATCGTTTGAGGAAACGAATGACCAATTAATGATCACCTGTGATTCGGTAAAAGTTGAGGTAACCAAAGATCCTTTCAAAATAAAGATATCAAATGACCAAAGAACATTCTTCCAGTCGGGTAGTCCGTCAGTTTTTTATAAAAACAGTGGTGAAGTCTTTTTTGATGCACTAATGGAGACTGATGATGTCTTTTATGGATTTGGGGAAAAGACTGGCTTCCTCAATAAGAGAGGTTCGAAATTGTCGATGTGGAATACGGACGTTTATGCGCCACACAATAAGGACACGGTTGAGTTGTACCAATCCATCCCATATTTTGCTGTTCATAACAAGCAGAGATCTTATGGACTTTTCTTTGATAATACATTTAAAACCGAATTTGATACCCAGACCTACTCAAATAAATTCAGGATGAGTGCCAATGGTGGCCAACTCGACTTCTACCTTTTTGCTGGTGGAGATTTAAAGGAAATCACCACCCTTTACACCGAGCTGACAGGAAAGATGAGTCTGCCTCCCAAATGGGCGATTGGATATCATCAGTCCCGCTATAGCTATCGATCAGAAGAAGAGGTCTTGGAAGTCGCTAATCGTTTCAAAGAAGAAGGAATCCCATTGGATTGTATATTTTTCGACATTCATTATATGAGGGATTATCGAGTATTTACCTTTGATAAGGATCATTTTCCTCACCCTGATAATCTGATCTCTACCTTATTAAATAACGGGATCAAGGTTGTGCCAATTGTAGATCCAGGAGTGAAAAAGGATGTTCAGTATCCTGTGTACGCAGAAGGGGTAAAGAAGGACTTGTTTTGTAAGTATCTTGATGGGCAGATTTATCATGGGGATGTCTGGCCTGGAACGAGTGCTTTTCCTGACTTCATGAATTCTGACGCTAGGAGTTGGTGGGGTAGTTTGCATAAATTCTATACCGATCTCGGCATTGAAGGAATTTGGAATGATATGAACGAACCGTCTGTCTTCAATGAAAGCAAGACCATGGATCTCGATGTGATGCACGATGTGGATGGAGAATTGAAACCGCATTTGGAGATGCACAACACCTACGGACTCTACATGAGTAAAGCAACTGCCGAAGGACTTTCAGAGCTTTTACCCGATAAACGTCCTTTCGTTTTGACCCGTGCTGGTTATGCGGGTATCCAAAGGTATGCCACCGTCTGGACGGGAGATAACCGAAGCCACTGGGAGCATCTTGAAATGTCACTGCCGATGATCATGAATCTTGGCATATCAGGGGTTGCTTTTACTGGAGCAGATGTTGGAGGTTTCTCTTCTGACTGTACACCTGAATTGTTGATAAGGTGGACACAGGTCGGGGCTTTCATGCCTTATTTCAGAAATCATAGTGTACAGGACAGTATCCGACAGGAGCCATGGGTTTTTGGTGAAGACACATCTGCAATAGTTAAGAAATACATCAAACTGAGATATAAGTGGCTTCCTTATCTCTATTCCCTATTCCATGAGTCATCCCAAACGGGAGTCCCAATCGTTCGTCCTCTAGTAATGGAAAATCCTGAGGATGAAAATACATTTAATATCAGCGATCAGTTCCTTTTGGGAAGCAATGTCATGATCGCACCTATTTTACGGCCAGGTACCACCCATCGGTCCATCTATCTTCCTGAAGGAGTTTGGTATGATTACTGGACTAAAGAATCCTATCAAGGTGGAAAGTATGTATTAATTGAAGCAGGGTTAGATAAGCTCCCAATCTATATAAAACAAGGAACCATTCTTCCTATTGGATCAGAAGTTCAAAATACAACTGAAAATCAAATCCTAGATATTGAAGTTTATGCTGGTGATAAAGGGAAGTTCAGTTTGTATGAAGATGATGGAAGTTCCCTTGGCTATAAAGATGGTCACTATTCCATCACAAATTTCCAAACTGAAATGAATGAGGGTTATCTGAGAGTTAATGTAAATATAAGCGGAGATAAGCAATGGAAAAGCCAAGTAAAAGGTATGAAGGTTTATGGCTACGAAGGAGACGTTAGGATTGAGAATTTATCTGATGTAAGGGAGCCAGAGAAATGGAAAATCGAGATACTGTAGTGGAAAAGGTAAAGAATGACCAACAATGGTGGAAAAAAAGTATTGTGTATCAAATCTATCCTAGAAGTTTTTATGATTCCAATGGTGATGGTATTGGGGATCTGCAGGGAATTATCCAAAAGTTGGATTACTTAAAGGAGCTTGGCGTGGATGTGATCTGGCTAAGCCCTATCTATGACTCTCCAAATGACGATAACGGTTATGACATAAGGGATTACTACCAAATCATGAAGCAATTTGGAACGATGGAGGATTTGAATCGTCTTCTTGATGCTGCTCATCAGCGAGGATTGAAAATCATCATGGATTTAGTAGTGAATCATACTTCTGACGAACACTCCTGGTTTGTAGAATCGAAGAAAGGCCTGGCTAATCCGTATCGAGACTATTATGTTTGGAAGCCAGGAAAGAACGGGAAAGAGCCGAACAATTGGGGATCGATTTTTAGTGGGCCGGCCTGGGATTATGACGAAAATACAAATGAATATTATCTGCATCTTTTTTCAAAAAAACAGCCTGATTTGAACTGGGAAAATCCAGCTCTAAGGAATGAAATTTACACCATGATGAAATTTTGGCTTGATAAAGGCATAGACGGTTTTCGTATGGACGTCATTAACTTTATTTCTAAGGTCCCTGGTCTTCCGGATGGGGAGGTTAAAGAAGGTGCTATATATGGGGATGGAGGTCCATACTTCGTAAACGGACCAAAGATTCATAAATACTTGAGAGAGATGAATGAAAAAGTTCTATCCCACTACGATATATTGACTGTTGGGGAGATGCCGGGAGCGAGTACTGCAGATGCGGTGATGTACACAAATCCTGAAAATAAGGAAATTAACATGATTTTTACCTTTGAACACATGGGCTTAGATAGTGGTCCTACTGAAAAATGGGATCTCAAACCTTTGAATCTGGTTGATTTAAAGGAGAATCTGACTAAATGGCAAAGTGAATTGCATGGCACAGGTTGGAATAGCTTGTATTGGAATAACCATGACCAGCCAAGGATTGTTTCCCGGTTTGGTGATGACCAAGAGTACCGAGTGGAATCTGCCAAAATGCTTGCGACTTGCCTTCACATGATGCAGGGGACACCTTATATTTATCAGGGTGAAGAGATCGGCATGACAAATGTGAAGTTTGAATCGATCGAACAATATCAAGACGTCGAGACATTAAATATGTTCAGAGAAAAACGGTCTCTTGGAGTTCCAACAGAAGATATCATGAACTCGATTTATGTAAAAGGCAGGGACAACGCCAGGACTCCTATGCAGTGGAACGAACAAATTCATAGCGGGTTCACGAAAGGAACTCCATGGATCGAAGTAAATCCACGCTATAAAGAAATTAATGTAGAAGCAGCTTTAGAAGATAAAGAATCTATTTTTTATCACTATAAACATTTAATCTCTCTTAGAAAGAAATTAGATGTCATCACAACCGGTGACTTCAATCTATTATTTGAGGATCATCCAAAGATTTTTGCATATGAGCGAAGAAGTGAGAATGAAAAGCTTATTGTTTTGTGTAACTTTAGTAATGAAGAAATTGTAATTGAAGAAGAAGCATTATTAACAGAAATTGCTCGAGCAGAATTGATTGTACAAAATTATAAAGAAGTAGAACACGGTAAATTAAGGGCATATGAAACTTTAGTTTGCTATCAAAAAGGTAATTAATAACTAAAAAAGCTGCAAAACCAATTGGTTTTGCAGCTTTTTAGCAAGTGGAGAATAGGGGGCTCGAACCCCTTACCTCAACGCTGCCAGCGTTGCGC
>NZ_JBIQOE010000232.1:0-8226 GCF_047739415.1 Mesobacillus sp.
TAGTTACCGAGTTCATTGATGAGGATATTTGTGTACCTGCTGTTGGCCAGGGAGCACTTTCAATCGAGTGTCGCGGCGATGATGAAGAGCTTCTTCAGCTGCTTGAAAAATTCACTTGTGCTGAAACAAGTGCGACAGTCAGAGCCGAAAGAGCATTCCTTCACATGATGGAAGGCGGCTGCCAGGTACCGATTGCTGGATATGCATATCTCAATGATCAGGAAGAAATCGTGTTGACAGCACTAGTCGGCTCGCCTGATGGAAAGATAATTTTTAAGGAACAGGTTACAGGAACAAATCCTGAGGAGCTGGGTGAGCTTGCAGCTGACAGGCTGATCAGCCAGGGAGCAAAAGACTTGATCGACAAGGTAAAACAGGAGCTAGATAGTGAATGATACCAGCGCATTCGCTGCAAAATAAAACGGTCATGATTCCAAGGGGAAAGGCTCACGCGAAGTCTTTCTCCGATTTGGTTAAAAGAAATGGAGGGATTCCCGTGGAGATCCCTCTTATTGCCTTTCAGCCGGTTGCAGCTTCTAAAAAACTACATAATACAATTACGAATTTACATAACTACGATTGGATCATTTTTACGAGCAATGTGACTGTGGAAACATTTTATTCTTTTATCCAAAAGAGTCGGGCTCTTCTGCCTAAAATAGCCGTTATTGGCGAAAAGACGAAAGAAATCCTTGAAGATATGGGAGAAAAGGTAGCCTTTGTACCAAAAGAATTTGTTGCCGAAGGGTTTATCGATGAGTTCTTACCTCATGTCAAACAGGGGGAAAGGATCCTGATTCCTAAGGGGAACCTGGCCAGGGATTATATCTCTAATGCTTTGAACGAAAAGGGCGCCATCGTTGATGAAATCATTATCTATGAAACATTCCTGCCTGAAGAAAGCAGGGGCAAGCTCGTTAAGATGCTAACCGAAGAAAGTCTTGATATACTTACATTTACAAGCCCATCTACGATTGATCATTTTATGAAAATCGTTGAAGAATATCATTTGAGGGACAGGCTGAAACATTGCATCATTTCCTGCATCGGGCCCGTTTCAAAAAGGAAGGCTGAGCATTGGGGTTTGAAGGTCCATGCCATGCCGGAAAAATACACCGTTGAAGAGATGCTGAACAGCGTTGCCAAGTATATAAATATTGGAGGGTAATCCATGAAACACCTTGAATTCAGCCGCCACCGCCGTCTTCGCCAGACAGCGAATATGCGCGCGCTCGTACGTGAAAACTATCTTCGCACTGAAGACTTGATCTATCCGCTTTTTGTCGTTGAAGGAGAAAATGTAAAAAAAGAAGTTTCTTCAATGCCGGGAGTCTATCAATTATCCCTTGATAACCTAAAAGAAGAAATCACGGAAGTGGAATCTCTGGGCATTAAATCTGTGCTGCTTTTCGGCGTTCCGAACGAAAAAGATGAAGTAGGCTGTCAGGCGTATCATGACCACGGAATTTTGCAGGAAGCGATCCGAGTCATCAAAAAGGATTTTCCTGATATGGTTGTCATCGCCGATACTTGCCTTTGTGAATATACAAGCCATGGCCACTGCGGCGTAATTGAGGATGGCAAAGTACTTAACGACCCTTCTCTAGAACTATTAGGAAAGACGGCCGTCAGCCAGGCACAAGCCGGCGCTGATATCATTGCTCCATCAAACATGATGGACGGTTTTGTTACGGCAATTCGCTTTGCATTGGATGAAGCGGGATTCCATGATGTGCCGATTATGTCCTATGCGGTGAAATATTCATCTGCATTTTACGGTCCATTCCGCGAAGCTGCAGAAAGTACACCTCAATTTGGCGACCGCAAATCCTACCAGATGGATCCTGCAAACCGTATCGAAGCTATGCGTGAAGCAGAGTCCGATGTCATGGAAGGAGCGGACTTCCTGATCGTTAAACCAGGCATGCCATACCTGGACATCGTCCGCGATGTGAAAAACAACTTCAACCTGCCTGTTGTCATCTATAATGTCAGCGGTGAGTACTCAATGGTCAAAGCAGCCGCGCAAAACGGCTGGGTTGATGAGAAGAGCATCGTCATGGAAATGCTGACAGGAATGAAGCGCGCCGGATCAGACCTGATCATCACCTACCATGCGAAGGATGCAGCACGCTGGCTGAAGGAACAGTAATGAATAAAAGGCTCTGTTGATATTTGGAGCATTCTTGAGAGAGCCAATTAAAAAGAAATGAGGGATAGTATGCGCTCATATGATAAATCGATTGCAGCTTTTAAAGAAGCGAAAGAACTTTTGCCTGGAGGAGTAAACAGCCCCGTCCGCGCATTTAAGTCTGTCAATATGGATCCTATCTTCATGGAAAAAGGGAAAGGTTCAAAAATCTATGACATCGATGGCAATGAATATATTGATTATGTACTATCTTGGGGACCACTGATCCTTGGCCACACTAACGACAAGGTCGTTGAGGGAATCAAGAAAGTAGCGGAGCTTGGGACAAGCTTCGGAGCACCGACAGTTGTCGAAAATGAGCTTGCTCAATTAGTCATTGACCGTGTGCCTTCAATTGAGATGGTAAGAATGGTTTCTTCGGGAACTGAGGCAACGATGAGTGCCTTGCGCCTTGCTCGTGGGTATACAGGACGGAATATGATCCTGAAATTCGAAGGCTGCTACCATGGACATGGTGACTCATTGCTTATAAAAGCTGGTTCAGGCGTCGCCACGCTGGGTTTGCCTGACAGCCCAGGTGTTCCTGAGGGAGTTGCTAAGAACACGATTACAGTACCTTACAACGATCTGGAGAGCGTCCGTTACGCATTCGAACAGTATGGTGATGATATCGCCGGCGTGATCGTTGAGCCAGTAGCCGGGAACATGGGTGTCGTACCACCTGTTGAAGGGTTCCTAGAGGGCCTTCGTGAAATCACAAGCCAGTATGGCACCGTCTTGATTTTTGATGAGGTCATGACAGGATTCCGCGTAGGCTATAACTGTGCACAGGGATATTACAATGTAACTCCTGACCTTACTTGCCTTGGCAAGGTAATAGGCGGAGGCCTTCCAGTAGGAGCATACGGCGGTAAAAGAGAAATCATGGAACAAATCGCTCCAAGCGGTCCGATTTACCAGGCGGGAACACTATCAGGCAACCCGCTGGCGATGACAGCTGGCCTGGAAACATTGAAGCAGCTGACACCAGAATCATACAAAGAGTTTGAGCGCAAAGCTGATATCCTTGAAAGGGGATTAAAAGCAGCGGCTGAGAAATATGGAATTCCGCACACAATCAACCGTGCAGGCTCGATGATCGGCATCTTCTTCACAAATGAAAATGTCATCAACTATGAAGTAGCCAAACAATCGAATCTTGAATTTTTTGCAGCATACTACCGTGAAATGGCTAACGAAGGGGTATTCCTCCCACCATCACAGTTCGAAGGATTATTCCTGTCAACAGCACACACAGACGAAGACCTGCAAAAAACAATTGAAGCAGCTGAGAAAGCATTTGCGAAGCTTGCAGAATAAATAATTTGTGTGACACTCTCCGTTTTGGGGAGTGTTTTTTTGTTTTTTGTTCAGAAAAGATCTCGATGTCTTCAGCAGATTTTGTCTGAGCTCCAGGTTCGGACAAAACACAGTCATAGTCACGAGGAATTGTCCGAAGTAGCCCTAGGTTCGAACAAAACATCGTTAAAGTCAACGAAGAATTGTCTGAAGTAGCCCAGGGTTCGGACAAAAGGCCGTTGTAATCTCTAAACTTTGTCTGAAGTAGTCCCAAGTTCGGACAAAAGGCAGTTGTAATCTCTAAACTTTGTCTGAAGTAGCCCCCGGTTCGGACAAAAGGCAGTCAAAATCTCTAAACTTTGTCTGAAGTAGCCCCTGGTTCGGACAAAAGGCAGCGTAATCCTCTTAACTTTGTCCGAAGTAGCCCCAGGTTCGGACAAAAGGCAAACGTTATCCTCTAAACTTTGTCCGACCTATTCTTATGCTCAGACAGATTCACTTCGAACAATCCTTACCAACTCCTTTTTATGTTCTAAATTATCATAAAAGTAAATATAGACTCATAAAGTGTTAATGACATAGTGATTTTACGTTTAAGGAATGAAAGGAGGAGTCGCTTTGTCTCAGGGGAATCAATCGTGCCTGCGATTTTCATTAGAGGAGTCAGTGTGGTTTCAAAGAGGACAGGAAGTCGCGGAGCTTGTCTCGATTTCACTCGATCCGAATATAACCATCCAGGAAAATGAACAATACGTATCCATTCGCGGATCGCTGGAGTTGACTGGGGAATATACATGCCACGAACAACAGCAAGAGAATGATGAGGAACAACTATCTGCTCTTAAGTACGTCCATTCTGTCATGGAGAGGGAGGAAGGGGTCAATGAATTCCTTCACCGTTTCCCAGTGGATATTACAATCCCTAAAAACCGGATTGAAAGCATTTATGACATTGATATTCAGGTAGAAGGATTTGATTATGTTTTTCCAGAAAAAGACCGCCTAAAGCTGAACGCTGATCTTGCCATCACTGGGTTATACGGCGAACAACAGCATGAAGCTGATCAGGAGGAGGACAGCGAAGAAGCCGAGGAACTTGAAGTCAGTTACCGTGAGGAAGCTACTGCGGAAGTTGATGCAGAGGTTGAAACAGACGCCGTTGCAGGTGCAGTTAGCCAAAGAACAGAAGATGATGCTGAACCAGATTTCCCGGAAGCTCCTGCCTATTCATTTGTCCAGCAAAATGAAACATTAAATCAAGAGGAAGAGCAAGCTTCCTATGAAGAAGAATTGTATGCGCCTTTCAGGGCAGAAGCCAAGAAAGAAGCAGAAGCGGAAGAAGGATCTGAACCAGAATTTCAGGAGCAAAGAGAACACCAACCAGTTCCGGAGTATGCTTTTAGTGATTTCAGAGGCGAGCCGGAGCCTGTTGAAGAGTTCGAAGTTGAGCAGGAAGAAGAAGTTGAAGTTGAACTGGAGATGGAAGACCAGCAAGAGGCAGAGATTATGCCTGCTGAAATGGAGGAATCTCCGGAAAGTTCTTCTTCTCCATTATTGAAAAAGAAAAAGCCGAACATGAAGCAAGGCATTTCAATCGCTGAATTTTTGGCGAGGAAGGAAGAAGAAACAGAAGTTGCCAAAATCAGAGTGTGCATTGTCCAGCAAGGCGACTCACTTCAGTCAATCTCTGAACGCTATGATGTGCCAGTACAGCAACTTCTGCGGGTGAATCATCTGAGCATCGACCATGAGGTTCATGAAGGCCAGGTGCTATATGTTCCAGGTGTAGCGGTTCATAATAATTAATATTTTTCACTTTAAGTATAAAGTTTTTTGCGCTTTGATTAGTGTCCAGCTCCAGCGCCTAGCCAGTTTTCATCCCTGAGTAGGCTTCCAGGAGTATCTTGCGAGAAGCGTTAGCTTTTAGCAGCTCGAGTCGTTTCGGTCCTGCCAATGAAGTCAAAGAACGACTTCACTGTCAGGCCCTCCGAGGGCACACGATGTGCTAGACCCGCCAGCCGCAGGACGTGGCGTTTAAGGCGGGCAACGCTTGTCGGGGCTGACCAAGGCGCTTGCGCTTTTCTTTGTAGCAATGCCTTGTCCAGAAGGAGGCTGGTTGTCAGGGCTGGCTTGGCTGCTGGCTGGGATTGCTATAGCTTTTAGTATGGGCAGGTGTAAAACACCTGCCCAGTTCTATTTATCGATATAATGTCGAGAAAGTAGGCGAGATCCAATGGATGATCGCAATTTTTTAAAAGAAGAATCTGCAGTGTTAAAGCAATACCCTATCGATCCGTATTTTGCGGAGGATTTTGGCAAAGTGAAAAAAGTCTATACGAAGTCAGGGACATTTGCTTTAAAAAAGATCCACCCATATGAGGGGACGGATTTTATCAAACACATCCAAAACCTTTATCAAAAAGGCTATAACAGGATTGTTCCAGTCTATCCGGCAAACGACGGACGATACGCAGTATTGCATAATAAGTCCCTGTATTATCTAATGCCGTGGATGCCAAATGAGACTAGGGAGGGCCAATCGCAAAGACACCAACAGTTTTTCAGGGAACTTGCGAGGATGCATACCTTGTCAGTAAAGGAAATGGAAATCAGCACTGAAGTTAAGCAAGAGCATTTCGAAAAGACGATAAAAGAATGGGAAAAGGAAGAAGAATTCATAAATGGATTCCTTGAAAGCTGCGAGGACAGAGTATATATGTCACCGTTTGAACTGACATTCTGCCTGTATTACATTCAAATTAGCCAGGCAATGCAGTTCGCGAAGCAGAAACTTGAAAGTTGGAATGAAAAAACGAAGGAGCAAAAGAAAACGAGGACGGTAACGCTTCACGGGAAGGTCTCTCCTGAACACTTCCTGTTCGATGAAAGAGGTTACGGGTATTTCATCAATTTCGAGAAGGCGCGTCAAGGGTCCCCGATCCAGGATTTGCTGCCCTTTTTAGCAAGGTCGCTGAAGACACAGCCGAAATATGGAGACGAAATCATCGACTGGATTTATGTCTATCTGAAGTATTTTCCGTTCCGTGAGGATGAAATGCAGTTATTCATGAGCTATCTTGCTTTTCCATCGGGGATTATCCGTGTAGCGGAATTGTACCATCAGCGCAAAACCGAAGTGGATGAGAGGAAGTTTGTCCAAAAGCTGCAGCGCCAGTACTGGCTCTTGAGCAATACGGGGTATGTAGTGACTAAGATAGACGAACTGGAAAAGCAAAAGGAACAGGCAAAACAAGAAGGAGCCCAGAGCTGAATCATGCTCTTTGGCTCCTTAAATAATTTCGAATTTGATGGCCAGTGCAATCAAGATGAATATCGATAACAGGAAGACATCAAATGTCGTCGGAAAGAAAAGTGTGCGGATTCCCTGGAACACGCAAAAAGGAATAATGAGCTGAGCACATACTGCACGCGCCGTCCTCGCCCACCGCGGGAGTGTATAAGGATTATACCTTCGTCTCTTCAACGCCATCCCTCCAAACAATCAGGTATCCCTTTTTTTATTCTATGACTGATTGGCCCAAAATGTGCTTATTGTTCGCACATAGAGGTGGAAAAAGTATAAAATAATAAAAAGTAGGAAATGATGATTGACGTCAATCCCCTTTTTTGGGTAGTATATCTAATATACAAAAACACAATAAAGTAAAGCTTTGACAGGGAAGAGTACATGAGCAGCCAGCTTGAAGAGAGGGAGTCCAGTAGCTGAGAGGACTTCTAAGCCAGGAACCATGGAAGGTCGCCCTTGAGCATCGCCTGGGAACGGAATTACCCCCAGTAACAGGCGGCGGTGAAGAGCCGTTATCCAGATTTGAGCCGGCAACAGAGGTGTTTTTACCGTTGCTGGGAAAAAAGGTGGTACCGCGAACAAACTCCATTCGTCCTTTTATGGCGAATGGAGTTTTTTATTTTTCAAGGAAATGTATTTGAATGGAGGAAAAACTGATGGAAGAGAATTTGTCTATGCCGACTAAATACGATCCGTCTTCGATTGAGCAGGGACGCTATGAATGGTGGATCAAAGGGAAGTTTTTCGAAGCGAAGGACGATGAAACGAAAAAGCCTTATACAATCGTGATTCCGCCGCCAAACGTAACTGGCAAGCTTCACCTTGGCCATGCGTGGGATACAGCGCTTCAGGATATCCTTACTCGTATGAAGCGCATGCAGGGCTACGATGTTCTATGGCTTCCAGGTATGGACCATGCTGGCATTGCTACACAGGCGAAGGTTGACGAAAAACTTCGCAGCCAGGGCATCAATCGTTATGAACTTGGCCGTGAAAAGTTCCTTGAGGAATCATGGAAATGGAAAGAGGAATACGCACAGCATATCCGCAAGCAATGGTCAAAGCTTGGACTTGGACTTGACTACAGCCGCGAGCGCTTCACATTGGATGAAGGCTTATCCAAGGCAGTAAAAGAAGTTTTCGTTTCTCTTTACCGTAAAGGATTGATTTACCGCGGTGAATATATCATCAACTGGGACCCAGCTGCTAAAACGGCCCTATCTGATATCGAGGTTATCCATAAAGATGTTCAGGGTGCTTTCTACCACATGAGATATCCTCTTGCAGACGGCAGCGGCCACATTGAAATCGCAACAACAAGACCGGAAACGATGCTTGGTGATACTGCGGTTGCTGTTCATCCAGAAGATGACCGCTACAAGCATTTGATCGGCAAGACGGTAACACTGCCAATCGTTGGCCGTGAGAT
>NZ_JBIQOE010000233.1:0-17971 GCF_047739415.1 Mesobacillus sp.
ATTCGCCGCATCATAACGGAAATTTTTTTGCCGAAAGGAAGGAAGAAAAATGGGTCTTTGGTTTACAGAAAAGCAGACAGAGAACTTTGGTATCACAATGAAAGTGAACAAGACGTTACATACAGAACAGACAGAATTCCAGAAGCTTGATATGGTTGAGACAGAAGAGTGGGGCAATATGCTTCTTCTTGATGACATGGTCATGACTTCTGTTAAAGATGAGTTTGTTTACCACGAGATGGTTGCACATATTCCGTTGTTCACTCACCCAAATCCTGAGCATGTACTAGTTGTTGGAGGCGGAGATGGAGGCGTGATCCGTGAAGTGCTTAAGCACCCTAGCGTGAAAAAAGCTACTCTTGTTGATATCGATGGAAAGGTAATCGAGTACTCTAAGAAATACCTGCCTGAAATCGCAGGCAAGCTTGATGACCCACGCGTTGATGTCCAGGTTGGCGACGGCTTCATGCATATCGCGGAAAGCGAAAACCAGTATGATGTGATCATGGTTGACTCTACTGAACCAGTAGGACCGGCAGTAAACCTTTTCACAAAAGGCTTCTACGCTGGAATTTCAAAAGCATTGAAGGAAGACGGAATTTTCGTTGCACAGTCTGACAACCCTTGGTTCAAGGCTGACCTCATCCGCAATGTACAGAAGGATGTAAAGGAAATCTTCCCGATCACACGCCTTTACATTGCGAACATCCCAACATACCCGAGCGGAATGTGGGCATTCACACTTGGATCAAAGAAGCACGATCCACTAGAAGTGAGCGAAGACCGCTTCCATGACATCGAAACAAAGTACTACACGAAAGAACTTCACAAAGCAGCTTTCGTTTTGCCTAAATTCGTTGGCGACCTTGTAAAATAATTAGGAAATTTAATTTGGCTTCCCGGCAAATCCGGGGGCCGTTTTATTGTGAAAAATTAATGTTGAAAGAGGTGTTTGGAATGCGTTTTGATGAAGCATATTCAGGCAATGTGTTTATCGGCAGCCATTCTAATTTTGAAGAAAGCAAGGCAGTCCTTTACGGTATGCCAATGGACTGGACTGTCAGCTACCGTCCCGGTTCACGCTTCGGCCCGACTCGTATCCGCGAGGTATCCATCGGCCTTGAAGAGTATAGCCCTTATCTTGATCGCGAGATGGCTGATCTTAACTATTTCGATGCAGGAGATATCCCGCTCCCATTCGGCAATGCCCAGAAAAGCCTTGATTTAATCGAGGAATACGTGGACAAGCTTTTGGCTGAGGAGAAATTCCCGCTTGGAATGGGCGGCGAGCACCTGGTATCATGGCCAGTTATGAAGGCAGTCGCGAAAAAATATGAAGACCTTGCCATCATGCACTTTGACGCACACACAGACCTTCGTGAACACTATGAAGGCGAGCCATTATCGCACTCAACGCCAATCCGCAAGATTGCTGAGCACATTGGCCCGAAAAATGTCTACTCATTCGGAATCCGTTCTGGAATGAAAGAAGAATTCGAGTGGGCTAAGGAAGTGGGCATGCATATTTCCAAGTTTGAAGTCCTTGAACCATTAAAGGAAGTATTGCCTAAGCTTGCTGGCCGTCCGGTATATGTCACAATCGACATTGACGTCCTGGATCCTGCACATGCACCTGGAACAGGAACAGTCGACGCTGGCGGAATCACTTCCAAGGAGCTGCTTGCATCGATCCATGCAATCGCAAACTCTGGGGTGAACGTGGTTGGAGCAGATCTTGTAGAAGTGGCGCCAATTTATGATACATCCGAAATGACAGCCAACACAGCAAGCAAAATCATCCGTGAAATGCTGCTTGGGTTTGTAAAATAAAAATGAGTAGACGCTCCCTTTTTCTAAAGGGGGCGTTTTTTTATGTAAAAAACAGTGACCTGTTACTAATAGTTACTTTCATAGGAAGGAATATTCTGAATAATATAGAAAATATAAAGATGATGTAAGTAACTACTAAGAAGGAGGTAAAAAGGATGAAAATGTTGGTTTCTTTTTTCAACCGCATTATGCAGCGGTATTTGCCTGATCCGTTTCTATTTGTCATCATCTTAACTTTTGTTGTATTTGGATTAGGCCTTATTTTTACCGACAGCGGTCCGTACCAAATGGTCCAGCATTGGGGCGGAGGATTCTGGGGATTGCTGACGTTCTCGATGCAGATGGTGCTTGTCCTGGTTACAGGTCATGTGCTTGCGAGCAGCAATGTATTTAAAAAGGGTCTGGGAGGGCTTGCTTCGCTTGCGAAATCTCCTGGCCAGGCTATTATCATTGTCACAGTCGTATCCATGATAGCCAGCTTGATTAATTGGGGATTCGGATTGGTTATTGGAGCTCTGTTTGCGAAGGAGCTGGCGAAAAAGGTTAAAAATGTGGATTACAGGCTGTTAATTGCAAGCGCTTACGCTGGATTCATCGTTTGGCATGGCGGTATTTCCGGTTCAATTCCACTGACAATCGCGACGAAAGGCCACTTCTCGCAGGATTTGATTGGCATTATCTCTACAGATCAGACGATTTTTGCCGGCTTCAACCTTTTCATTATCTTAATCTTGCTTCTCGTATTGCCAATTGTTAATCGCTTGATGATGCCGTCGAAGGATCAAACAGTGGCGGTCGACCCAGTATTGCTGGAAAATGACGTACAGGCAGCAGCAATCGAGCAGGGAGCAATGACACCTGCAGAAAAGCTTGAGAACAGCCGGATCGTTTCATTGCTGACTGGTATTTTTGGACTTGTGTTCTTATTTTACTATTTTGCTACAAACGGATTTAAGTTGAATCTTGATATCGTCAACTTCCTATTCTTGTTCCTCGGCATCCTGTTCCATGGCACACCAAAGCGTTTCCTTGAGGCAGTCGTGAACGCGGTAAAAGGAGCAAGCGGAATCATCATCCAATTCCCTTTTTATGCGGGGATCATGGGGATGATGACAGCGTCTGGCCTGGCTGCAGTCATGTCAGAAGGGTTCGTATCCATCTCGAATGAATTCACATTCCCATTCTTCGCCTTCCTGAGTGCGGGTTTGGTCAACTTCTTCGTTCCATCGGGCGGAGGGCAGTGGGCGGTCCAGGCGCCAGTCATGCTGGAAGCAGCCCAGACCCTTGGAGTATCCATCCCAAAAACCGCGATGGCCGTTGCCTGGGGCGACGCGTGGACCAACCTGATCCAGCCATTCTGGGCATTGCCTGCACTGGCGATTGCCGGACTCAAGGCAAAAGACATCATGGGATACTGTGTGTTGACATTGATTGTTTCAGGTATCGTTATTTCAGTTGGGATGCTGTTTTTCTAATCAGGGGTATTTTAGGAGGAGGAGCAGATTGCTTCTCCTTTTAAAATTGGAAAAAACCGTGGTTAATTTCCAGTTTGCGAATAAATGCTGTTTTTTGCGAATAAAACAAGCAACTTTGCGAATAAATCTTAATTTTTGCGAATAAAACAAGATGATTTGCGAAAAAGTCTTATATTTGCGAAAAAAACAAGCTACCATGAGAAAAATCTTGAGTAAACCGCAGAATTCTAGTCGGAAAATAAAAACTGGATAGCAAATCGCTATCCAGTTTCCCTCACTTACATCTTTTCAAATGTATCACAAATTGTTTCACGTTCATTTAGTGCCTGTTTTCCGGTATTCGCTACGACAAGGATGGAATCGGCAACACATTCATCGCCTTCAGCCCAATATTTGCAGTTTTCTACTTCGCATTTTACTTCGATTTTCATGTATGCCACCTCCTTAAAAGGTTTTGATAATCAATACCCGGTTTGGAGGAGGACTAACCCTATATGTATATACCTAAATTTCCCTAATGATTCATATGTCAATAACCTTTGCGCTCCTTGCACTTTCAAAGGAGAATATTTATACTTATAAAGTTATAATGAAGATAGAAAAGCACAGGCGACTTTGTCAAAATCGACAAGCGCTGAAGGTGGACAAGAAAAGGGCGTGTTAACGGTGTCTAGTAAACCCGCTGATCAGATTCCTGTCAAAGTGACGGTAAAAACGGCGATTTACAGTGGTAAAGAGAAGGAAACTTTTGAATTGACCACTTTTGGCCGATACTATAAAAAAGCGAACAGCTCGTACCTCCAGTATGATGAAGTGATGGAGGAAGGAGATGTCCATACGACGGTAAAAATATCGGGTGATGAAGTGCTGATTTTGCGCAGCGGTGCGATCAAGATGAGGCTTCTTTTTCTAATGAATAAAAAAACTCCGGGGAATTATCAGACCCAATATGGGCTGCTCGAGACTTCTGCGCTCACGAAGCGGCTCGATACTGATTTTAACGAGACAAAGCAGGAGGGCCATGTGGACTTGCTGTATGATATGGCAATACAGGGCGCGACTGCAGGTACATACCATTTGACGATCAATTATAAGGAGGAAGGCAAATGAATATAGTTGAACAGGTTCAATTGAAGCTGAAGGAAGAAATCAAGCAGGCGATCCTCAAAGCTGGTCTAGCTGAGGAAGCGCAAATTCCGGCCGTTGTTTTAGAGACGCCTAAGGAAAAAGCGCATGGGGATTACTCTACGAATATGGCGATGCAGCTTGCGCGCGTTGCTAAGAAGGCACCTCGCCAGATTGCGGAGCAGCTGATCGAGAATTTTGATAAAAGCAAGGCATCCATCGAGAAAATTGAAATCGCAGGACCTGGCTTCATCAATTTTTACATGGATAACAGCTATCTGACGGACTTAATTACGGCAATCCTTGAAGCAGGCGACAATTATGGCGAATCAAAAGTAGGAAATGGGCAGAAGATCCAGGTCGAGTTCGTTTCTGCAAACCCTACTGGCGACCTTCACCTGGGCCATGCGCGCGGCGCGGCTGTCGGCGATTCGCTGTGCAATGTGCTTTCTAAGGCTGGATACGATGTATCTCGTGAATATTACATTAACGACGCTGGGAACCAGATTAACAATTTGGCTCTTTCTGTTGAGGCACGTTACTTCCAGGCGCTTGGCCTGGACAAGCCGATGCCTGAGGACGGCTACCATGGTGCTGATATCATAGGGATAGGGAAAACCCTTGCTGAAGAGTTCGGCGATAAGTATGTAAATGTATCCGACCAGGAGCGCTTCGATGCTTTCCGTGAGTACGGCTTGAAATATGAGATGGAAAAGCTGAAGCAGGACCTCGAGAACTTCCGTGTTAAGTTCGATGTTTGGTATTCTGAAACTTCTCTATATCAAAATGGCAAAATCGATGTGGCACTTGATGCATTGCGTTCGAATGGCCATATCTATGAAGAGGATGGCGCGACATGGTTCCGTTCGTCTGAGCTTGGCGATGACAAGGATCGCGTACTGATCAAGCAGGATGGCTCATATACGTATTTGCTGCCGGACATTGCCTACCATAAAGACAAGCTTGAACGCGGCTTTGAAAAGCTGATCAACATCTGGGGAGCGGACCACCACGGTTATATCCCTCGTATGAAGGCAGCAATCGAGGCGCTTGGCTACGAACGTGAGGCGCTAGAAGTCGAAATCATCCAGCTCGTCCACCTGTATAAGAACGGCGAGAAGATGAAGATGAGCAAACGTACCGGAAAGGCTGTCACAATGCGTGACCTGATTGATGAAGTTGGCCTTGATGCAGTTCGTTACTTCTTTGCGATGAGAAGCGCGGACACTCACATGGACTTCGACCTTGATTTGGCAGTATCCCAGTCCAACGAAAATCCAGTATTCTACGCACAGTATGCACATGCCCGCATTAACAGCATCCTGCGTTCTGCTGCGGAACAAGGATTGATTTTTGACATCGAAGCAGACTTCAAGCACATCCAGTCTGAAAAAGAAATCGACCTGCTGAAAAAGCTTGGCGAATTCCCGCTGGCTGTTTCCGAAGCAGCACAGAAGCGTATGCCGCATCGTATCTCTAATTACATTTTCGAACTGGCATCCGTATTCCACAGCTTCTACAACGCTGAAAAAGTATTGGATTTGGACAATAAGGAAAGAACAGTGGCACGCCTGTCGCTGATCAAGACAGCGCAGATCACATTGAAGAATGCACTTGAAATAATTGGGGTATCTGCTCCGGAGAAGATGTAAATTATTGAGACCCAGCCGAAGTTGGTTGGGTCTCTTTTAATTGGAAAAAAACATTAGAAATTTCCAATTCGCTATAAAAATTAAAAAGTCGCTATAAAAAGTTTAATTTCGCTATAATATTCAAATTTCCGCTATAAAAAAGATCTTTCCGCTATAAAATCGAGATTTTCGCTATAAAAATGAGTTCCCCGCTACAAACTCAATTTTTTTCTCACAAAAAAGCATGCTAATCATGTTTTCCATTCCAAAACAGCTCCGCCAATCCGCTTGACTCCGCGGATTTTGGCCAAATCCTCGACCAGCTTGAGCGCTGCTTTGTCCTTCTCCTTCGCTTCGATCATGAAATCGACATCCTGGCCGATGCCGCGCAGGATATCAATCAATGGCAGGATGAATTCTGAGTCAACGTAATCCGCGTGTGATCGATATGCTTTTTCAGATTTTGGGGAGGAGATATGGATCTTAGGCTTCAAACCAGTCCGTTCCCAAGTGGCAAAGCCGGAGGGAAGCAATTTTTCCAATGTGCCTTCACAAAGATTCGCCATGTGGTGATGATAATCGAACATGTATGGCACGTCCTCTTTCAGGCATGCTGCCAGAGTTTCTTCTGCATTGTAAGTTTTATCATCATTTTCAAGCGTGGTGATTTTTTTGATATGCTCTGGGAGCCTGGCGAAGTTTTCATGGAAGCGCAATATCGTTTCTTCCTTGTTTCCATAAGCTCCGCCGATATGGATGTTGATCAGCGCATTGTCTTCCAATCCCATCGCCTCTAGCATTCCATAATGATATTCCATATCGATGATTGCATTGGCCGTCACCTCATTCCTCGGGGAAGTGAACAGGGTGAATTGGTTCGGATGAAAACTTGTACGAATCCCATGTTTTTTTACCAAAGCGCCAATCTCAAGCCACTTGTCGCGGAACGGCGTGACATAATCCCACATTACCTCCGGGTGGGTGGCAAGCGGCGCGATCGAGCTTGAGAAACGATACAAGGGAATATCATGGGCGATATTGTAATGAATCATTCTTTCTGTATTCACCAGGTTCTGGTAGGTTACGGAAAGCAGCTTTTCGTGACGTGCTTCCTTTGGCAGCTGACCGTAACGAGCAAATGTAAGTGCCTTTGAGGGGGATGCATCCCACAGGCTGATAGCGGTGGATACATAGCCCAACCGAATAATCATAGGTACACTCCTTCAATGCCGTGATGCTGATTCTTTTACAAAAAGTAGGATATCGTACTCGCGGCTTTTTCCTTCAGCGCCGCACGGTTGAAGTCATCTAATGCAGCCTTCCTTGAGTTAAGGATGTCTTCTGCCAGAATCCGTTTTATTTTTTTTATAAAATTCGCATCATATATAAGGCAGTTCAATTCATAATTTAAGAACATGCTTCTTTTATCAAAATTGGCGGTGCCAATGTCACAAACCTTATCATCCACGAGCAGGACCTTGGAATGGTAAAAGCCATTTAAAAACTGGTAGACTTCGGCTCCATCCTTGATCAGTGTCCTCAAATAAGGATGTGATGCTTCTTTAACAAGGGCGTGGTCGGAAATGAGCGGAACAAGAACCGTAACTGAAATTCCTCTTTTGATCGCCTCCCGCACTAAAGTGAATACCCTTTTGCTCGGGATGAAGTACGGTGTCCCGATAAAAATAGAGGACTTTGCATTGCTGATCAAGTCTGACATCATTTCCTCAAGCAGGATGCCTTCAGTAGGAACTATCTGATGCCGAATTGCTCCTTTTTCAAGAGCAGGGAAGTAGCCTATGTTTTGAAGCAGATTGACTTTTGCAGCTGCATGCCAATCCTCAAGGAACTCAGACTGCAAATCACTGACTCCTTCACCCGTCATTTTCAGATGGTAATCGCGCCAAGGAGACAGTTTGGGATCATGATTGTTATATTCTTCGCCGATATTGAAGCCGCCGAGATAGGCGGTTTCTCCGTCAATGACAGTGATCTTCCGGTGATTCCGCACCTGGGATGAATAAAACAAGAATGGCAATTTGGGCATTTGGGAATAAGCGAATTCCACTCCGGCAGCCTTCAGCGATTTGATTGTTTTGCGTTTCAACCCGCTGCCCACCCAGTCAACCATGAGGCGCACCTCGACCCCGGCTTTAACCTTTTCTTTTAAAATGGTGAGAAATTCCTGGCTGATTTTATCATCCTGGACGATGTAAAACAAAATATGAATGTGCTGCTTTGCATTTTTTAGTTCCGAAAAAAGGTCATCAAACAATTTAGGACCTTCCGCAAAAATGGCAAGGTTGCTTTCCCGGACTGGCAGTGTATTTGTTTTGGCACTTGCCAGATGCTTTTTCCTGCCAAGCATGAAGTCCGCATAGAGCCATAGGATAAGTCCTGCTATTATTGCAATCAAAATCCATCCAAAATTCATAGCAATTCGGCTCCCTTAAAAGTAAATTAAAGCATCGCCAGGTTCACCTCGATCAGTGTCCAGCTCCAGCGCCTAGATCCTCGAGTCGCTTCGGTCCTGCCAATGAAGTCAAAGAACGTCTTCACTGTCAGGCCCTCTGAGGCACACGATGTGCTATACCCGCCAGCCACACGATGTGGCGTTTTAGGCGGGCAGCGCTTGTCGGGTCTGACTAAGGCGCTTCCGCTTTTCATATTATTTTTGCCGAAATTGCTTCATATATGTTAAGTTCCTGTAAAAGAGGAAGTGTAAACAATTTTCAGAAATGAAAGGAAATAAGTTGACTGAATGCTCATTCATTATATAATGTAGTTAAAGGTATATTCAGAAAATTTGTTTGGTTAAAAATTTTCATCCAAAATCAGCATCGAAAGGGGTAAATGATTTTTATGAACGGTCTGCTATGGATTAATCTTATCGCGTTCCTACTTGTAACCGCTTACGCTGTCAGCTTGTTTGTATACGTGGTAAAGACGAGAATCGAGTACATCAAGCTCGGCAAGAAATCAGAGTTTGATGATGATATCAAAGATCGCTGGAGAAGAATCCTTGTCCATGTATTTGGCCAGAAAAGGCTTTTGAAGGACAAGAAAAGCGGCGCGATCCACGTTATGTTTTTCTATGGATTTCTTCTTGTCCAGTTTGGGGCAATTGATTTTATCTGGAAAGGAATCAAGCCTGGCTCGCATTTGCCATTAGGCCCTTTATATCCAGGTTTCACGTTTTTTCAGGAGCTCGTTACGCTCACAATTCTTGTAGCGGTCGTATGGGCTTTTTACCGCCGTTATGTCGAAAAGCTTGTCCGTCTGAAGCGCGGCTTTAAAAATGGGCTTGTTCTTCTATTCATCGGCGGATTGATGCTTTCTGTATTGCTCGGAAACGGAATGAGCATGATCTGGCAAGGCCATGAAGGAACATGGACTGAACCGGTTGCATCTCTTATTGCGGCAGCATTCAGCGGAATTCCTGAGGCAGCCGCCATTACGATTTTCTATATCGCATGGTGGATTCACCTCGTGTTCCTGCTTGCGTTCCTTGTATACGTACCGCAATCCAAGCATGCTCACTTGATTGCTGGACCAGCCAATGTTTATTTAACAAGGGTTGATTCACCGGGAAAGATTACAAAAATTGATTTTGAAGATGAAACACAGGAAACATTCGGTGCTGGTAAAATCACTGATTTCAATTATGAGCAGATGATTGACTTCTATGCTTGTGTAGAATGCGGACGCTGTACGAATATGTGTCCGGCAACAGGCACTGGAAAAATGCTGTCGCCAATGGACTTGATCGTCAAGCTGCGTGACCATTTGACGCTTCACGGCGCAGCAGTCACTTCCAAGCAGCCATGGGTGCCGACTTTTGCTTTTTCAAATACTAAAGGCAACCAGCTCGCTTTGGCGGCTGCCGGCCAGGGTGCGAATGAAGCTGCTGCAGGGCTTGCTTACAGTCCAAGCATGATCGGCGATGTCATCACAGAAGAAGAAATCTGGGCTTGTACAACTTGCCGTAACTGTGAAGACCAATGTCCGGTTATGAACGAGCACGTTGACAAAATCATTGATCTCCGTCGTTATCTAGTTTTGACTGAAGGTAAGATGGACGCTGACGCACAGCGCGCGATGACAAATATCGAGCGCCAGGGCAACCCATGGGGCTTGAACCGTAAGGAAAAAGAAAACTGGCGCGAGCTTCGCGACGATGTTGTCATTCCTACGGTAAAAGAAATGAAAAAAGCAGACGAAGAATTCGAATACTTATTCTGGGTTGGCGCGATGGGTTCATTTGACAACCGCAGCCAGAAGATTGCCCTTTCGTTCGCTAAACTTTTGAACGAAGCAGGCGTCAAGTTCGCGATCCTTGGAAACAAGGAGAAGAACTCAGGCGATACACCACGCCGCCTTGGTAACGAGTTCCTATTCCAGGAGCTTGCGACAAAGAATATCGAAGAATTCGAGAAAAATGAAGTGAAGAAGATCGTGACGATCGACCCTCACGCATACAATATCTTTAAGAACGAGTATCCTGATTTCGGTTTCGAAGGTGAGGTATACCACCACACCGAGCTTCTTGCACAATTAGTGAAAGAAGGAAAACTGGTTCCGAAGCATGCAGTGAACGAAACGATCACTTTCCATGATTCCTGCTACCTTGGACGCTATAACGAAGTATATGATGCACCACGTGATATCCTCAAGGCGATCCCAGGTGTGGATCTGAAGGAAATGGAACGTAACCGTGATACAGCAATGTGCTGTGGTGCAGGCGGCGGCTTGATGTGGATGGAAGAAGAAACAGGACACAGAATCAATGTTTCCCGTACAGAACAGGCTCTTGCTGTGAATCCATCCATCATCAGTTCCGGATGCCCATACTGCCTGACAATGCTCTCTGATGGAACAAAAGCGAAGGAAGTAGAAGAAAACGTCGATACACTAGACGTAGCAGAACTTCTTGAAAAATCCGTTTTCGGTGAAATCAAACCGCTTGTTTCTTAATAAAAATTAATACTTAAAACTTGAATAGTAGAAGTTGACTCACAGTGAAAATTCGACATAAGACAGAATTTTTAGCAAAGTGTTTCAATTTCTACTATTTTTAAGATAAAATGAATATATTGATAAAGCGCTTACATTAAACTTCAGTCAGACACCACGATCCAACCTCATGAAAAAAGCATCAGGCATATTTTTTTGGACCAGTTTCGAGCGAGCGTTCAGTCACTCATGCAACTGGAAGCAATTCCATTATGAAGATTAATAGATTACAAGGGAGAGATGGCAATGGGAAAGACAGTCATTTTAGCAGGAGCTAGAACACCATTTGGCAAACTTGGCGGAGCTTTGAGCGGATTTACGGCGAGTCAGCTTGGGGGGATTGCGGTAAAAGAAGCGATGGCGCGTGCAGAAGTAAAGCCTGAAGAAATCGGTGAGGTCATTCTTGGCACAGTATTGCAGGGAGGCCAGGGACAGCTCCCTTCACGCCAGGCTGCAAGAGAAGCAGGAATCCCGTGGGAAGTAAAAACGGAAACAATCAATAAGGTTTGTGCATCAGGCATGCGCAGCTTGACGTTAGGAGACCAGATTATCCGCGCGGGAGATGAGGAAGTGATTGTTGCCGGAGGAATGGAGTCAATGAGCAACGCGCCATATATTCTTCCGAAAGCACGCTGGGGCTTCAGAATGGGCGACGGCCAGGTGAAGGATTTGATGATCCATGATGGATTGACTTGCAGCTTCAAGGGAGTCCACATGGGCACATACGGAAATGAAGTAGCGAAAGAATATGAAATCAGCCGCCAGGAACAGGATGAATGGTCATATCGCAGCCACCAAAAGGCGATTGAAGCGATAGAGTCAGGCAAACTAGCTGAAGAAATCGTTCCGGTGGAAGTGCCACAACGGAAGGGCGATCCAATTTTGGTCGAGCATGATGAAGCACCTAGGAAGGATACATCAGTTGAGAAGCTAGCAAAGTTAGGCCCGGTTTTCAACTCTGATGGCACAATTACTGCCGGTAATGCACCGGGGATCAATGACGGCGCGGCGGCCCTCGTACTGATGAGCGAAGAGCGCGCCAAGCGTGAAGGCAGGACACCGCAGGCAGTCATTCTTGGGCATGCAGCCATCGCAACAGAAGCGAAGGACTTCCCGAAGACACCTGGAATCGTCATCAACGAACTGCTGAAGAAAACGGGCAAGTCACTTGAGGAGATTGATCTTTTTGAAATTAACGAAGCTTTTGCTGCAGTCGCATTAACAAGCGGACGCATTGCGAACCTGGATCCTGAAAAGGTCAATGTGAATGGCGGTGCGGTTGCCCTCGGCCACCCTATCGGAGCCAGCGGGGCACGCATCATCCTTACTTTGATGCATGAACTGAAGCGCCGCGGCGGCGGGGTCGGCATTGCGGCGATCTGCTCGGGCGGAGGCCAGGGAGATGCAGTGATGATTGAGGTTCCGAAGCAATAAGGATTTTGACAATAGACAGGAGGGCAGTTAAGTTGCCCTCCATTGATTAGAGGAGGAGAAAGAATGAGTGTAAAAACGATTATGGTAATTGGCGCAGGTCAAATGGGTTCAGGTATCGCTCAGGTATGCGCGCAGGCAGGATACGATGTGTTTTTGAACGACCTGAAGCCAGAATTTGTTGAACGCGGACTTTCCGGCATCAAGAAAAACCTCGGCCGCCAGGTAGACAAAGGGCGGATGACAGCTGAACAGCTTGATGTGATTGTCGGAAGAATTACTTCCTCTTCAGACCTGCAGGATGCGAAAAATGCAGACCTTATCATTGAAGCAGCGGTTGAAAACATGGATATCAAGGCGAAAATCTTTGCACAGCTTGATGAAATTGCACCTGAACACGCAATCCTTGCTTCCAATACATCATCGTTACCGATCACTGAAATCGCAGCAGCAACAAAGCGTCCAGAAAAAGTAATCGGCATGCACTTCATGAATCCAGTGCCGGTAATGAAGCTCGTTGAAATCATCCGAGGGCTGGCAACTGCTGATGAAGTCTATCAAACAATCGAAGACATCACAAAAACATTAGAAAAGGTTCCTGTCGAAGTGAACGACTTCCCAGGCTTCGTTTCAAACCGCATTTTGATGCCGATGATCAATGAAGCTATCTACACACTGTATGAGGGAGTAGCGACCAAGGAAGCAATTGACGATGTCATGAAGCTAGGCATGAACCACCCAATGGGACCGCTGACACTGGCTGACTTCATCGGCCTTGATACTTGCCTCTACATCATGGAAACACTTCACGAAGGCTTTGGCGATGACAAATACCGCCCTTGCCCGCTATTAAGGAAATATGTAAAAGCAGGCTGGTTAGGCAAAAAGTCAGGCCGTGGTTTCTACACTTACGAGTAATTATTTTCGTGAATCCGTCCGTACATAAGTGATTGTCTGGACGTGGGGAGGGTTAACAATGAATCTGAGATTTACAGAAGAGCAGGAAATGATGCGTAAAATGGTGCGGGATTTTACGCAAACCGAAATTGCTCCATTTGTTGAAAAAATGGAAGAAGGCGAGTTCCCGAGGGAGATTTTAAAAAAGATGGGCGAGCTTGGCCTGATGGGAATCCCGGTGCCAGAAGAGTATGGCGGATCGGAGATGGATTTCATCTCCTACATCATCGCGATCCATGAAATTTCAAAGGTCAGCGCCACGGTTGGCGTCATCCTGTCTGTCCATACTTCCGTCGGAACGAACCCGATCTTGTATTTTGGTACGGAAAAACAAAAGAAAAAATATGTGCCTAAGCTTGCTGCAGGTGAATATCTTGGTGCATTCTGCCTGACAGAACCAAGTGCCGGATCGGATGCTGCTAGCCTGAAAACACGAGCGGTCAAGAAAGATGGACACTATGTGTTGAACGGCTCAAAGGTGTTCATCACGAACGGCGGCGAAGCTGATGTGTATATTGTTTTCGCTTCTACTAATCCCGAAGCAGGTCCAAAAGGCGTTTCTGCGTTTATCGTCGAAAAAGACACCCCGGGCTTCATCGTCGGCAAGGATGAGCACAAAATGGGACTCTACGGCTCACGTACGGTTCAGCTGACATTCGAAGACATGAAGGTGCCAGAAGAAAACCTGCTTGGCCAGGAAGGCGAAGGGTTCAAAATCGCGATGAGCAATCTTGACTCCGGACGTATCGGCATTGCCGCACAGGCTCTCGGTATTGCAGAAGCTGCATTGGAAGCGGCGACTGACTACGCAAAAGAAAGAGTCCAGTTCGGCAAACCAATCGCTGCCCAGCAAGGCGTCGGTTTCAAGCTCGCTGACATGGCAACATCCGTCGAAGCTGCAAAACTACTAATCTATCGCGCTGCCCAGCTACGCTCAGAGGGCCAAAAGTGCGGAATTGAAGCCTCCATGGCAAAGCTCTTCACATCACGCACAGCAGTAGAAGTCGCCACAGAAGCCATCCAGGTATTCGGCGGCTACGGCTATACGAAGGAGTACCCAGTCGAACGCTACTTCCGAGACGCAAAAGTAACCGAAATTTACGAAGGCACGAGCGAGATACAGAAGATTGTTATTAGTAAGCAGCTGTAAGCCCGTAATTATGACAGATTGGGCAGAGAAAGCAGAAAAGCTGTCAAGAAAATCCCGGTATTATGACAGGTTAGGCAGTGAAAGCAGAAAAAGCTGTCAAGAAATCCTCGGTATTATGACAGTTGGGCTGAAAAATAAAGTGTATTAACACACGAAACCGTACTTAAGAATAACCAACATAACCAAATCCAAATATACAGTAACGGAGGAAACAATAATGAATTTTCGATTATCCGAAGAGCATGAAATGATCCGAAAAATGGTCCGTGATTTTGCAAGGAATGAAGTGGCTCCGACTGCTGCTGAGCGTGATGAAGAGGAGCGCTTTGACCGTGAGATTTTCGACAAGATGGCTGAACTTGGCTTGACTGGTATTCCATGGCCGGAAGAGTACGGCGGAATTGGCTCCGACTATCTTGCTTACTGCATCGCGGTTGAAGAATTATCCCGTGTTTGTGCGTCCACTGGCGTAATGCTGTCCGCGCACACATCACTTGCTGGCTGGCCGATCTATAAGTTCGGCAGCGAAGAGCAGAAGCAAAAATACTTGCGACCAATGGCTGAAGGCAAAAGCATCGGCGCATACGGCCTGACTGAGCCAGGTAGCGGTTCGGATGCGGGTGCGATGAGAACGACTGCCAAAGAAGACGGAGACCATTATGTATTGAATGGTTCTAAAATCTTCATCACAAACGGCGGTGTAGCGGATATTTATGTTGTATTCGCATTGACTGATCCAGAAAGCAAGCATAAGGGAACAACTGCGTTCATCGTGGAAAGCGACTTCGCTGGATTCTCTGTCGGCAAGAAGGAGAAAAAGCTTGGTATCCGTTCATCTCCTACTACAGAAATCATATTTGAAGATTGCCGCGTGCCAAAGGAAAACATCCTTGGTGAAGTTGGCGAAGGTTTCAAAATTGCAATGATGACGCTTGATGGCGGCCGTAATGGAATCGCTGCACAGGCTGTCGGAATCGCACAGGGTGCACTTGATGCTGCAGTAGATTATGCAAAAGAACGCCAGCAATTCGGCAAGCCAATCGCTGCAAACCAGGGAATTGGCTTCAAGCTTGCTGATATGGCTACATCTGTTGAGGCTTCAAGACTATTAACCTACCAGGCGGCATGGCTGGAGTCTGAAGGTCTTCCGTACGGCAAGGAGTCTGCGATGTCCAAACTGTTCGCCGGCGACACAGCTATGAAAGTGACAACTGAAGCTGTACAGGTATTCGGCGGCTACGGATACACGAAGGATTATCCAGTTGAACGCTTCATGCGCGACGCGAAAATCACGCAAATCTATGAAGGAACACAGGAAATCCAGCGCCTCGTTATCTCCAGGATGCTGACGAAATAATAAGGCGGGTAGATGTTGATGAAAAAGCGAGAAGTGCAGGCGTCGGTAAAAGATGAGCGACTTGTGAAAAAAAGGCGCGACCAGATGATTAAAGGGGCCGTTACCCTTTTCAAGCAGAAGGGCTTCCACCGCACGACGACCAGAGAGATTGCCCGAGCTTCAGGCTTTAGCATCGGCACCCTTTATGAATATATCCGCACGAAGGAAGATGTACTCTATCTTGTATGTGACAGCATCTACGATGAGGTTCGCGACCGCCTTCAGGAAAATCTCGACACGAACCAGGGAACGCTCGAGAGCCTGAAGGTAGGGATTGCGAATTACTTCAAGGTCATGGATGACCTGCAGGATGAAGTGCTCGTCATGTATCAAGAGGTAAAATCGCTGACAAAGGATGCACTTCCTTACGTGCTGAAAAAAGAGATTGAAATGGTGGGGATGTTTGAGGATGTCATCCAGCGCTGCGTCGAAAATGGCGAGCTTGATCTGGATGAGAAGCACGTCAAAATCATTGCCCATGATATTTTCGTCCAGGGGCAGATGTGGGGCTTCCGCCGCTGGGCGCTGCAAAAAATGTACACTCTCGAAGAGTATACTGAACTGCAAACCGAACTGCTTTTCAAGGGGATAAAGGGGTCGGAAATGAAATTAGGAACAGGGGGAACAAAATGAGTATGCAAGAAACATATAAGCCAAAAAACCATATTCGCTTTGTGACAGCTTCAAGTTTGTTTGACGGCCATGATGCCTCAATCAATATTATGCGCAGGATTATCCAGGCAATGGGTGGCGAGGTCATTCACCTTGGACACAATCGCTCAGTTGAGGAGGTCGTCAATGCCGCAATCCAAGAGGATGCACAGGGAATAGCGATCTCATCCTACCAGGGCGGGCACGTAGAATATTTTAAGTATATGTATGATCTTTTAAAGGAAAAAGGCGCTTCCCATATCCGCATTTACGGCGGTGGCGGCGGTGTCATCATTCCTCGGGAAATAAAAGAGCTTCATGAATACGGGATTGCAAGGATTTTTTCTCCGGAAGACGGCAGGAAGTATGGTCTTAATGGCATGATCGAGCAGATGATCAAGGAATGTGATTTCCCTACTGTAACTCCAGAAGGCGTCGAGGAGATTGAGAAGCTTGAGGCTGGAGACCCGAATGCGGTTGCCAAGCTGATTACGCTTGCCGAGCAGCATGTCGGTTCGGAAAAGGAAACAGCAGCTGCTGTTGAAACACTCATGGAAAAAGTAAAAACGATGTCAAAATCGGTTCCGGTTGTTGGTATCACTGGGACAGGAGGAGCGGGAAAAAGCTCATTAACCGACGAATTGATCAGAAGATATATCAATGAGATTCCTGAAAAGCGGGTAGCGATTTTATCAGTCGACCCTACTAAACAGAAAACTGGCGGTGCACTTCTCGGCGACCGGATCAGGATGAACGCGATCTTCTCTTCACGCGTTTACATGCGCAGCCTTGCGACAAGACAATCCAGGTCCGAATTATCACTGGCAATCAAAGATGCGATCGATGTTGTAAAAGCAGCAGGCTTTGATCTGGTCATCGTTGAAACGAGCGGAATCGGACAGGGCAATGCTGGAATCACCGATGTATGCGATGTTTCCATGTATGTAATGACGAGCGAATTCGGCGCGCCATCACAGCTTGAGAAAATTGACATGATCGATTATGCGGATTTAATTGTTATCAATAAATTTGAGCGCAAAGGGTCTGAGGATGCTAAGCGCCAGGTGCAAAAGCAGTATCAGCGCAGTCACCTGCTTTGGGATAAAGAGCTGGATCAGATGCCTGTATACGGCACGATCGCCAGCCAGTTCAACGACCCAGGCACGAATGCACTTTTTGCAGCATTGGTCAATAAAATCAATGAAAAAGCAGGCACGGATTGGACGACACCTTTCTCTACTGATGCAGTAGTGGAAAAACAGAATGTCATCATCCCGAATGACCGCCGTTATTACCTGCGCGAAATTTCCGA
>NZ_JBIQOE010000234.1:0-9385 GCF_047739415.1 Mesobacillus sp.
ATCACTTCCTAATCTAATTTTGTTGGCCATAATATCTAGTATATTCTAATTCTTGGAATAAAAAATGAACAAATGAAGAAACAATCCACCAATAGCTTTGAGCTAAAGAAGTACATTTAGAGTTGCCTGAAACAGGAGTATGTAAGACGGATTTTTCTTCAAGTTGCTGTGATTCAGAAACCAATTCCGAAAAGGCAGTACCATATTCATGATGCAGTGGTCCGCCTGTGGTTAAGTGTACATGACATACAATTAGAGTACATAAAAGAAATACTTAACATTGACCCTGATTTAATTGATGAATTGATGACATTGATTTTGAAAAAATCAAAAGAATTCTCAAAGGTGTATTTACAGAATACTATGAACCCTTATAATACTTTAAATGTAAACATTGTAAAATCAGGTAGAAGTATGTTTATCGGTTTCCAGAACTCCAACCGGTTACATTGATCCTTTGACGGCCTCGAAAGATAAATAGGATGTTAATCAGCATTTTTCTGAAGTTGCCTAAATCCCAATGTTTAAATATCAGTAATAAATGGATACACAAAGAGTGGAGGGATGAAGATGAAAATACTTATTATTGGTGGAGATGCAGCAGGCATGAGTGCTGCGATGCAAATTGTCCGAAACAGCTCTGGACATGAAATCACTGTGTTAGAAAAGGGAGGCGTTTATTCATACGGTCAATGTGGCCTGCCTTATGTGATCAGCGGGAAGATTGAGTCTACAGATCAGTTAATCGCTCGCACTCAGTCTGCTTTTAAAGAGAAATATGGCATTGATGCACGAGTATTTCATGAAGTCCAAAAGGTGGACTCGGAAAATAAAATGGTAAGGGGAATAAACCATAGTAATGGTGAAACGTTCAGCCTTCCATATGAGCGCCTTCTGATTGCGACTGGTGTAAGCTCGGTCGTTCCAGAGTGGGAGGATGTGACACTTCCAGGTATTTTCTCATTAAAGACCATCCCTGATGCTAAGGCAATAATGGATTATCTAGAAAGAGATATACATAATGTGACGGTGATTGGTGGCGGATACATCGGGCTTGAAATGGCCGAAAGTTTTGCGGAGCTCGGCAAGAAGGTAACCATCATTGAAAGAAATGAGCAATTAGCCAAAATATTTGATACAGACATGGCAGAACTGATTCATGAAGAAGCAGTAAAGCAAAACATTGTGTTAAAAATGAGTGAATCCGTGGAAGCATTCGGTGGAAGTGGCCATGTGGAATCTGTGAAAACCGATAAAGGGGAGTATAAAACAGATTTGGTGCTAGTCGCTGTAGGTGTGAAGCCCAATACTTCCTTTTTAGAGGGAACAGGAATCAAGACCAGTGTAAATGGTGCGATTCAAGTAAATGCCTATATGCAAACCAGTATTGAAGATATCTACGCGGCAGGAGATTGTGCCACACAATACCACCGAGTAAAAGAAAAGGATGATCATGTCCCGTTGGGAACACATGCTAATAAGCAAGGACAGATCGCCGGATTGAACATGGTTGATGTACATAAAACGTTTAAAGGAATTGTAGGCACTTCCATTATTAAGTTTTTCGATTTAACCCTGGGGAGAACTGGGCTATCAGAAACAGAGGCAAACATGCTGAACATTCCATATGGCTCTGTAACCATTACAGCAACAGATATCGCAGGTTATTATCCGGATGATAAAAAAATGAAATTGAAACTTGTTTATCATAAAGAGACACATAAGGTTCTTGGCGGGCAAATTATTGGAGAAAATGGAGTCGATAAACGGATTGATGTACTTGCGACGGCAATATTTCATTCTATGACGACCGATGAGCTGCTCGATTTAGATCTGGCCTATGCTCCCCCGTATAATGGTGTATGGGATCCTGTTCAGCAAGCAGCCAGGAGGGTAAAGTAGCTGGTAACAGCACAGATAAATACTGTCGGCAAGCTCAGTTTTCATCGAGTTTGCCGACTTTTTAGTGCTGCTTTTCAGAGGTAAAGAAACTGGTTACGGAAAAGTGCCTAATAAAATATGTATTAACTTAAGCTGAGGTTGGGTTAAGATAAGGGTAGTTGCTTACTTGGAGGATATAAATGATTAAAATTTTGGCTGATTCAACTTGTGATTTATCAAAGGAAGTACTTGAATTATATGACATTAGCTTAGCTCCATTGACGATAAATATTGAGGGGAAACTTTATAAAGATCGAGTGGATATTGAGCCGAATGATTTTTATAGTATGTTGGAAGGGTTATCTGAGCACCCAACAACAGGGATGCCAAGTCCTGAAGAATACCATAAGATTATAAAGAAAGCTGTGAATGATGGAAGCGAAGAGATACTATGTATATGTATGTCTAGCGGGACAAGCGGTGCCTATCAATCAGCTGTGATAGCAAAAGATTATTTCTATGAGGAATCGCCTGATTCGGCTGTTAAAATTCATATAGTCGATTCTAAATGCATGAGTCATGGCAGCGGATGGTTAATCATGAAGAGTGCGATGATGCGAGACCAGGGGGCATCATTTAAAGAAATCATCGAATTTAATGAAACCTACAAAACAAAAGTAAAACACTTCCTTTCTGTTGATGATTTAAATCATTTAATTAAGAGTGGCAGACTCACGAATGCAAGTGCCTTTATCGGCAAGATTCTTATGCTCAAACCAATCATGACGATGAAGCAAGGAAAAGGAGCAATTGTTGCAAAGGAAAGAGGATTAAAAAGAGTACTTCAGCATTACACGCAGGAGTTTTTGAAGAGAAATGACCCAGAAATGACAGACTTTATCATACTTGGTTATACATCAGATCGTAAAGTTGCCGAAAATCTTAAAGCCAAAATCCAACTAGATACAGGTTTCTCCGGAGACATTTATATTATTCAAATGGGAGTATCGGTTGGAACCCATGTTGGTTTAGGTGCCATTTCAATGTTTTTTGTAGAAAAGTGAAATACAAACGACAGGAAAGCGTTCCAGTGATAATTGTTTCATAGACAGAAATAAGAAAGCGGGGAAATCGGATGGAGCTTCAGCAATTTATTTATGTACTTCGCCTTTTGCCTGAGTATCTGGTGGAAAGCAACTGGACGGATGAGACAAATGAGATTGTCGGTAGGCATTTTGAAAGTTTGAAAAGTCTTTTGGAGCAAGGTACGGTCATAATGGCAGGAAGAACAACGACTATGGATGAGACTGCCTTTGGCATCGTGGTGTTTAAAGCTGAATCCAAGGTAGAAGCTGAGAGGATAATGTTATGCGACCCTGCTGTAGCAGAGGGAGTGATGACGGCGGAGCTTCATCCTTTTCGTGTCGCTTTAGCTAATATGCGAGTGTAATATACTTTTAAAGCAATTTAAACAACAAAGGCTTCAGGTGCAAAACCTGAAGCCTTTGTTGTTATATTCTATTCGTATAGGAAATTCACACCTTCAAGTGAACTGATTCCTTTATACGTTGCATAAGCGTAAACGTTGTAATAGTACCCTTTTGGAAGTTTGAATCCATTCATAAGCGTTCCATCCCATTCAAAAGAGTGGAAGCCGACAGGGATACTTTCATAATAGCCAATATCTCCTAAATATTGAAGGGGATTTCCATCAACATCTGAAAGGTAGACAAAGAAGTCAACTGATTCAGCGCCGCCTGTGAAATATCCTCCGACTTCAGTGATTCCATTGCTATCGAACATAACATCTACATATTCAACGCGTGGATAATCTGGTTCTTGGACAAACAGGATAGTCGGAACATCGAAGGAAGCAGTACCATCACTGACGACAATCGTTCCTTCGTAGTAACCAGGTGCTAGCTTGCCAGCATCAACCTGGACATTCAAGTTCACCTGTTGCGATTTGCCGGCATTGACTTTTAAATTTTTGCTTGTCATCACTTTGAGTCCATCAGGATTTCCTTCAAAGCTAACATCGAAACTATATATTTTTCTTTCGTTGGAAAGGTTCTTCAGGGTAAAGTGTTGTTTTTCAACTTGTTTTCCTTTGTTCTTTAAGAATACGCCAAACGAGTGGCTGCCTGGTGTCACTAAAGTTTTGGCATTGATTGCCTCAACGACACGGATGCTTCCAGCACCCTGCGTATTGTGAGGATAATCTTCGCCCGTAGCAGGATCCTCCAGGTTTTCGGCTGTGTTCATCAATGCGGCCTTTACATCATGAACGTTCCAATCAGGATGTGCTTGTAAAAGCAATGCAGCAGCTCCGGCAACGTGAGGTGAAGCCATGCTTGTTCCTTGCTTTGAACCGTATCCGCCTGGTACGGTGCTTACGATATTCACCCCAGGAGCTGAGACGTCAGGCTTGATCATCCATGTTTCCGTTACTGGGCCACGGGATGAGAATTCTGCGATGATTTCTGGATCAGTCTTAACATAATCAAGGTTAAAGGAAACGGTATTATTTCCTTTTTCTAATTCTGCAAGCATCTTTTGACCATCTGCTTTAGACATTTTAATGGTTGGCACTTCCATGCCTGGAATGACATATGGAATTTCTCCGTCCCCACTGTTGAAAATTATCGCGCCAACTGCGCCAGCAGCTTTTGCGGCAGCGGCTTTATCAACAAATGCATAGGTACCTCGGCTGATCAGGGCAATTTTTCCTTCAACATCAATGTTCTCAAACTCCTCAGGGCTTCCTAAACCGGCAAATACATACTCAAATTCTTTCTCGTCAAGAGCTTTTAAGTCGGCTACATCCGCATAGCCCATTACTTTATCGGTATCATAAGTAACACCGCCAGTAGTAGTTGTCTCCACATTATAGACTTCAAAAGGAAGCTGTGTTGCTCCTACAGATATTGCATCACGGGATGTACCCGGGGAACCGACTGTCCAGTTAGCAGGGCCTGAGTTTCCGTTCGAAGTAACGGCAATTACACCTTCGGCCATCGCCCAGTCTAGAGCAATACTAGTTGCATAGTCTGGGAGATTCAATGGGTTTCCTAGAGACAGGTTCATAATATCGGCACCGTCTTGTACAGCACGCTCGATTCCAGCTATTACATTTTCAGTCGTTCCACTGCCGCCTGGTCCAAGAACACGATAAGCCAAAAGCTTAGCATTGGGAGCTACTCCCTTGATTTGGCCATTGGCAGCCACTGTACCTGATACATGCGTGCCGTGCGTCGTTTCTTCACCACGTGGGTCCCCAGCTGGAGTTTCCTGCGGATCATTATCGTTATCTACAAAGTCCCAGCCCTTATAATCGCCAAAAGCATGGGCCAGGTCAGGATGAGTATAATCAGCGCCCGTATCGATAACAGCGACGGTAACGCCTTCTCCTGTATAGCCAGAATCCCAGGCAGCGTTAGCACCAATATATGGTGCGCTGTTCATCATTTCCGGACTAAATGCTTCTGCTGTAATAAGTGTTCCTTCATCACCTGTTACTGAATATGTAACATCAGGATAAACGGCTTTTACACCAGGAACAGCTAATAATGCAGGTATTTGGTTTGCCGTAAGTTCTACAGAGAAACCAGAAAATACATAATCATATTCACGTTGAATCTTACTGGACTTTGCTGCTTTTTTGACAGAGTCCTTCACTTTGTCTCGAGCAGCTTTTAATTTAGCTTTTGATTGGGATGTTCCGCTATGTTTCGCTTCAACGATGGATTTTTCGTTTAATTCAACAATAACAGTGGTCGGTTTTGAAGACTTAACATCAATTTTTCCATAAAGTTCTGCCAGTTGTTGAGGGGTGACAGAAGTGGATGCAGAACCTGAGGTTCCATTTGCAAAGGCTCCCATGCCGAATGTGGAGAAAGCAAGGATAAAGATTAGTAGGATTGCTGTACTTCGTATTGAATGTTTTTTTAGCATAAGTTAAGTTTCAGCTCCTTCATTAATTGGTAAAAAACATCCTTTCTGCAAAATGGACTCCTTTCTTCTTTGAAATTAGGATGTCTACATGCCTATTTAAGAAATTAAACAGGCATGTAAATAGTCCTTTAAAAAATTATCTTATTTTTCTGACAAAACATGATTGATTTTTTAAAAAATCCGTCGTTGATTCTCTAATCAGGTCGTTTTCGGACAAAAATAAAATTTACGCTACTCTTTTCACATACAAATATTGGAAACAAATTAGGGTATTGATATACTAAAGGGACTAAAGTATTAGGAGTGTATCGCTTGCTCATCAATCATTATTAGTCAATCTATGTATACTGATCGCGCTCATATTTGTTTATGTTCAACTAAGATGGAAATTCAAGATAGATAAGAAGGAGTGGTATGTTTCTGGTGTAGCTGGTGGGTTATTAGGAATGATCCTTATGTATTATTCAATCCAGGTAACAAGTGAAACAATAGTGGATCTAAGGTTTATTCCTGTTATGCTACTCACTTTGTTCATTGGTATAAGACCTGCAATGGTGAGTGCTGGGATTATAATAATTGGTAGATTTATATTTGGGGTCATTGCTTCTGCATATGGAGCATTAGTCTTGATGACTTTGATTCTGCTGTTTTATTTCATTATTAATCGGACAATAAATAAAAACGTAAATCTTAACAAGAAAAGTTTTTTAATGATCATGACAACAAACATCATTTTTACGATAGTCATCTCTGTATTAGTTAGAGATATTGCCGTTTTGAAGGTGTTAGTGCAATCCTATTGGCTAATCGCATTTCTTGGCGGTTTTGTAAGTGTTTTTTTTGTTGATTTCCAGAGAAGGTCCATTTTTTATTGGAAAGATACAAGGAAGAAGCCTCAATCGATTACTTAACAGGTTTAAACAATGTACGCCAATTCGATAATGTGCTGAATATGTTTATGAAAAATGCAAAAGAAAAAGGCGAGAAATTATCACTCCTTACATTGAATATCGATTTTTTCAAGAAAGTGAACGATACATTTGGGCATCTAGCAGGAGATAAAATACTTATAGAGCTTGGTAAAGTATTAAAAAATACAACCAGGTCTTTTGATATTGTTTCCAGAAATGGCGGAGAAGAGTTCTCTGTGATTTTGCCTGATTGCCCAAATCAGCAAGCCATCGATATAGCGGAACAGATTCGCAAAGCAGTTACCAATCATCCATTTCCTATTGATGAACAGCAACATATTAATATAACGGTTTCAATAGGAGTAGCTACCTATCCGGAAACAGTTCATGATACTGAAGAAATTGTCAAAAAGGCAGATAAGAGTCTTTATGCTGCAAAGCAATCAGGCAGGAATAGGATAAGCAGTGTATGTCCAGTCTAAACACGAATAAAAGTTATTAGACAAGCAGATAGGCAAAAATATTTTCGGGGTTAATGAAAATATTGTAATTTAAATAGTCTCTTTTCGTAGTTTGGTTGCTTTCACAACCTAAGTAAAACCGGCTAGTGGGCTTTTACGAGGATTTTTGCATATCCAGTCTGGAAGTCTCCTCGAACAGAAGGTATCATTTTTATGTTTTTGAAACTTGTGAATGGACTTCTCACTTTTTTACTATGGAAAAATAGTTTATAATAATCAGTAAATAGTAGATATTTTAATATGTAAGTCTTTATAATAGATTATGTTATGGTTTGAACATGGACGGAAAAGGTGTGATCCTAGGTGGAACTGAGGCAGGCGCACCTACTCAAATATAAGGGATAAGGAAGGGTATAATGAGCAACGTACAGAAAGCAACAGACGTTATCTTAATTGGTGCCGGAGTCATGAGTGCGACGTTGGGATCCTTACTGAAAGAGTTAGCACCAGAATGGGACATTAAAGTGTTTGAAAAACTAGCTTCTGCAGGTGAAGAGAGCTCCAATGAGTGGAATAATGCGGGTACTGGGCACGCTGCTCTGTGTGAGTTGAATTATACACCTGAAAAACCCGACGGATCGATAGATATTAGCAAGGCAATTAACGTAAATGAGCAGTTTCAAATTTCAAGACAATTTTGGTCTTATCTGGTAAAAAGCAATTTGATTCGTAATCCGCAGGACTTTATCAGGGCACTGCCTCATATGAGTTTAGTAGAAGGCGAAAAAAATGTTGAGTTTTTGAAAAAACGATTTAAAGCGCTTTCAGATATTCCTATGTTTCAGGGGATGGAATACTCCGAAGACCCTGACAAACTTAAAGAATGGATTCCATTAGTCATGGAAGGCCGTACATCGAATGATCCGATTGCGGCAACCAAAATTGACTCAGGAACGGATGTTAACTTCGGTGCATTAACTCGCATGTTGTTTGAGCATTTGGAGAGTAAAAATGTCGAGATTAACTATAACCATAGTGTTAAAGATATCAATCGTACAAGTGATGGATTATGGGAACTGAAAGTGCAAAACCTTGAAAGCGGTAAAACTGAATATCATACTGCGAAATTCATTTTTATCGGCGGTGGGGGCGGAAGTCTGCCGTTACTGCAAAAGACAGGTATTCCTGAATCAAAACGTATTGGCGGATTCCCTGTAAGTGGACTGTTCATGGTCTGCAACAATCCAGAAGTAGTAGAACAGCACCATGCAAAGGTGTACGGAAAAGCCAAGGTAGGCGCTCCTCCGATGTCAGTACCGCATCTTGATACAAGATTTATCGATAATAAGAAGAGCCTGCTGTTTGGACCATTTGCTGGTTTCTCACCTAAGTTCTTGAAAACAGGTTCGAATATGGATTTGATTGGTTCAGTGAAACCGAATAATGTGATCACTATGTTGGCAGCAGGCATGAAAGAAATGGCATTGACTAAGTACTTAATCGAGCAAGTAATGCTCTCTCATGAAAAACGGATGGAAGAACTCCGTGAGTTCATTCCTAATGCCAAGAGTGAGGACTGGGGTATCGTAGTTGCAGGACAGCGTGTACAGGTCATCAAGGATACCGACACTGGCAAAGGCACACTACAGTTCGGTACAGAGGTTGTCAGTGCCTCAGATGGCTCTGTAGCTGCACTGCTAGGTGCATCTCCTGGTGCATCTACTGCCGTTAACGTCATGCTGGAAGTGTTAGAAAAATGCTTCCCTGAGCAGATGTTCAATTGGCAGGATAAAATAAAGGAAATTATCCCAACTTATGGAGTGTCATTAGTGGACAACCCAGAGCTGTTCCATGAAATTCATGAATCAACAGCTAAAATGCTTGGTTTAAATGAAAAAGTAAAGGTTCTCAGTTGATATAGATTTAACCTTCGATCCTACTTGGATTGAAGGTTATTTTTTTCTAAATACTTCACTGTTAGGTGTGAATCATCTTTATTATTTATATAAAAATACTTTAAGGATGTCTTTATTATCAAGTGTTAATGACGTTCTACAATGTCCGGAAATTGACGGTACTAATTGTCCTAAAACTGACGGATTCACTGTCCAAAATGAAAAGGGAGGCAGTTTTCCTGCTTCCCTACGATTTTACAAGTCAACTTGGTACGTCTCGTTT
>NZ_JBIQOE010000235.1:0-10232 GCF_047739415.1 Mesobacillus sp.
TAATGAATCCTAGTATAAATACAAGAATATAAGTCTCTTCTAAACCTTATGAAATGGGTTGGATTCAATTGAGAATTAATAATCAAATATTTATTGAATGGACAATTGCGAGAGTTTACGAGGACTTTTCTTTTACAAATGCTAAAGCAAGTATGCTTAAAAGAAGGAGAAAAGGTTGAAGTCATCAATTGGTTAGTGTAAGTGAATTTAATAATGAAAAAATATTTCTGAATCATTACGAATGTTATTACTTATGTTGAATAGAGATTATTGAATTAACGAAGCAGGTATAAAAAGAAGTAGATTTTTTTAAGCTAACTGGGCGATAAACGATAACCTATTTTTTTGCAGGAATGATAATCGTAGCAGCTCCAATGTATTTGGTTATTTGGGAATTCGATTTACTTCAATTCACAGAGGCATAACTGAACCTCCTTAATTGATCACCGGCCATTTACTTATTCAACTATAGAAGCAGGTTAGCATGAGTATTATTACACGACAAAAATAAAAATATATGGAGGTATAGTTATGTGGGTAATATTAGGGGTTATTGCAATAGTAGCAACTTTTATAAATCTTTATATGTATAAAGCAGGAAAGGATTATAAGCTTGCTATGGCGATGGGACTATCATTTACAGCATTAACACTTTGTGCAGACCTACCACTTTTTAAAGAAAAACCCGGCTTTCCATGATCCGGGTTTCAGGTATATACTATTTTCTTATTGGCTGCTCCAAGGTTAACATTTCCTCTTCCATAGAAGAATGTTGTTGATTTACAACTTGGATGGCATCTAATACAGCTGCGTTATAAAAGTGGGGTCCTAGGGATTCTTTTATGAAGTCCAGAACTCTTTCCGCTGCAAATTCCGAAATTTCTTCATCCCTTTCGTCTGAAAAAAACCTCTGGATATCAGAAATCATTTCTTGCTGCTGCTCTTTTTTGAACCTATAAAACATAGCAGACCACTCCTCTCAAATTCATACAAGGAACACTTTATCTATAAATTTATCTAAATTACAGTCTTTATTTTTTTCTTTATTTATGTCAATTGAGACCATGTTCTAATGGAGACAGAAAACACTGGCCGAGAATTAAAGAATAATTCCTTAAGAAAATCACGTGAATCTAGTAACTCAAGATGGAAGATAAGAGCATGCATACTTCAAACAGAAATTACATTTAAAACTATAGAGTTCTCCTCTTGTTTTATAAAAGGAAAGATTTTATATTAAAATTAAAATTTTAGAGGATGGAGTGTCTTATATGAGTAATAAGAAATTCTCAAAAGCTGAAAGGGAAAGGAATCGAGACATCGTCGGAAGCTATCATAAAAAAGTGACTGAAGAGGAATTGCAGGGTTTATTCAATGATTTCATGCTCTGGAAAAATGGAGATATGCCTTATTATGACTTGACGGAAAAAATTCATGAATTTCATAAAGTGAATCAAAAAATTTGGAGCAAGTTTAACCATAATGGCTGGGATGACTTTTTGCTTGTGCTTGAGGCAAAAAAGGAACTTGATCTCTTAACTGAAGATGAGAAGATAGAATACGCTCATTGGCTGAGAGATTAATAGAATTGGAAGGTAGTTCAATTGGCGAAGCATAGAAAGAAGACCAAAAAAGAGAAGCGGGGAAGACTGGGAATCCACAGACAGAGAAAACGGGAGAGGGAAAAGGCCCGGTTAGAATTTAAATTGGAGTCCGATGAGACTTTTGCATTTATTGCTGGTTACACGGAAGGTGGGGTTCCATACGGTGTAACACATGAAGAAATGGCAGAAATCGAGAAGTTAGAGAAACTGGATTTTGGCTTTCAATTCTTTGAGCTTGAAGTTGAAGGTGATTGGAAAGACTCTTTTATGGATGACGATGAATTTGACTTTGAAGATGAGTGGCTAAAACCGAGGGATAGAGAGTTGGCAGTTCAGTTGCTGGTCGAGCAGCAGCAAAAAACCTATAACTGGGAAAACGGTGATAGTTATGATTCATCGTTTGATTGGGAAAACTATTTTGGTGTAAAAGGAAAAGAGGAAACGCGAACAGAGTTGATTCATCATCTTAATCTTTTTGACTTGTTAAGAGATATGAGGAAGTAAAGATAAGTAGGCTGAACCATCACATGCTGGTTCAGCCTTTACCATGGAAACTCAATCTTCTCCGCCAATTCCGGAAAATCAATGAACGGGTTCCGGTTTCCCTGGATATAGTAGATGGCTTGATTGCGGTGCTGTTCGTAGAGTGTGGGCGGAAATTCTTTGTTCCAGCGGATGAGAAGCGGGATATCGACTTTCTTTTTGAATTCGATTTTTACACGTTTAGGATATCTCAGGAAAAAATAAAGCATGGCCCGAGCGGAGGCTCCCTTGCCGTGTTCAGGTTCGAACTCGAAGCCTGTTGTGACTCCGCAGTTATTCTGAATTGGCTCATCGTCACGCTCCGGATTGTAAAAATCAAAATCGGCAAATGGGTAGTTAGAGCGCGAGATGTTGCAATCAGGTTCGCAGACAAAGAGATGGTGAAGGTCGCCTTTCATAGGTTCGGCACCTTCAAACCAGGACTGCGGCACAATATGCTCGGTGTTCATCTTGAAATGGTCCTCAAAAACCTTCAAATCCTTAATCGAATCAAATCCATTCACCTGGATCTTTCGTGATCGCCGTCTGAACTCATCGTATTTCTCCCTCAGTGTTTCGTTATCCTCAATCAACAATGACTCCGGATCCTTCATCTGGCTGGAATAGACACTCTTCGCGGACCCATCCGGATATAAATCGACCCATGTGTACAAATACAAATCCTTTGCCAGGAAGTAGGGCAGCTGATTCTGATGTGATTGGAATACAATCATGTGGAATTTGTAAAAGAGAGCCAGGCCCGACAAATCCAGATTCTGAGCGCCCCGGTAATATTCCTTGATATCCAGCTCATCTTGGTCTGGATCATAATAAAGCTGCTGATTACTCTGGATGTTCCTCCGGTTTTCCTTCAAGATTGTCAGCAGCTTTTTCAGATCAAGCGAATCGTATTTATGATCCCAGCGGTCTTGACGTTGCTGTTTTTTGTATTTAGACATAAAAGTCTCCTCATTCTTGTTATCTTTATTATCATTTTACCCTTTCAATGTTTGTCCTTCAAAGACTTGAATGGAAAATGAAAGAAGTAGAACAAAGAGTTTTCTGTTTAAAAGCCAATCCAGCTTTGAGTGGCTTCCGACATCGTTGTCTGCGCTGTTTTTTTGCTAAACCAAATGAATCTCCTTTTCTAAAATCACTTTATCAATTGAAAAAGCATTTCCTTGTTTCTCTCTGAAAATACTTTATTGTGGGATGAGACCATTGCCGCTCCTGAAGCTGCCGGTTCGATAAACTGTTTTGCTTTATTGACTGCGTTGGCAGCATCCTGGAAAGTACCAGCTATCAGATTCAATTTTCCTTCGTGCTTTAAAATATCTCCTGCTGCAAATAACCCGGGGACAGAGGTTTCGCTTGTTGCTGTTCCATCAATGTAAAAATCATCAATCAACTTCGGTTCAAGTTCACTATTTTGCAGCAATGAAGCGTCCTGATCAAAACCATGATTGACTAGTACATCGTCAACAGCAAGACTCAGCACTTCACCTGTATTCTGATTGGTGATTTGTACATGTTCAATTGATGACCGGCTTTGATCAGCAATTAAATTGGTAATGCTTGAATGAAACAAACATTCCACAGAGCTGTTCATCAGCTGGGTCACTTGTGATTCATGGCCAGAGAAGCAATCTCTCCTGTGGACGAGATAGATCTTTTTAGCAACAGGTTCGAGCGCGTTCGCCCAATCAATCGCAGAATTGCCGCCACCGGATATGACAACCGTCCGATCCTTGAAGTATTTGAGAGAATTGACCATATAGTGAAGGTTTGACACCTCGAATGTTTCTGCACCCTCAAGTTTTAGTTTCTGAGGTTTTAAGATTCCGCTTCCAATCGCAACGATGACAGACTTCGAATAGTGAATCTCTCCCGAAGCACATTTTAGTAAAAAGAAATCCTGATCCTTGGTGATGGATTCAATTTTTTCATTCAACACAACCTCAGGGCTAAAAGTCATCGCCTGTTCTTTTAACTGTTTGATTAAATTTGCGCCAGTAATAGGGCCAATTCCGCCAACATCCCAGATCACTTTTTCAGGGTAGACATGAATTTTACCGCCAAGATCAGGCTGGGCTTCAATGATCTTCGTCTTCATTTCCCGCAGGCCGGCATAAAAGGCAGAATAAAGCCCCGCAGGCCCGCCACCGATAATCGTAATGTCGTAGATTTCTTTGTTATGCAATGGAAACACTCCTCGAAATTTTTACAAATGTATACGGTAAAAAATGATGAAAATGAAATTTTCACAAATCTGTCATTGACTGAATAAATGAATAGCTTTATAGTATACATTGTAAACGACACTGATAATCATTATCAACGAGAAAATGAAAAACTTTGGAGGAATGATGAATGGTCCGCTTATACACAGACCAATTGAACGTGGGATACGGGGAAAAAACAATCGTGAACAACCTGACCTTAGAAATCCCCGATCAGCAAGTCACGATTATCATTGGCCCAAATGGCTGCGGCAAATCGACATTGCTAAAATCGATGTCACGAATCATTCCCCATCAGTCTGGATCGATTTACCTGGATGGTTCGAGTATCTCTAATGAAGATACGAAAAGCCTGGCACGAAAGATGGCCATTCTTCCACAAACACCTGAAAGTGCAGCCGGCCTGACGGTAGGGGAATTGGTGTCGTACGGACGCTTTCCATATCAAAAGGGATTTGGGAGGCTGACTAAAAAGGATATGGAAGTCATTAATTGGTCTCTTGAAGTGACAGGGACGGCGAGTTATAAATACGAGGCTGTCGATTCCTTGTCCGGCGGGCAGAGACAGCGTGTCTGGATCGCACTTGCACTCGCACAGGAAACGGAAATGATATTCCTTGATGAACCAACGACCTATCTTGACATGGCGCATCAGCTTGAGATTCTCGAGTTATTGCAAAAATTGAACAGGGAGCAAGGCCGGACGATTGTCATGGTGCTTCATGATCTGAACCATGCAGCCAGGTTTGCCGATCATCTTATTGCCCTAAAGTCGGGGAGGATTGTCAAAACAGGAACAAGTGAAGAAGTCATCAACAAGCCTGTTCTCAGGAAAGTATTCCAAATTGACGCTGAAATCGGGAGAGATCCACGTACAAATAAACCGATTTGCATCACGTACAACTTACTAAAAGGAGAAGAAGAAAATGAAGAAATTACTTATGCCATTCCTGCTTATGCTTGTGCTCGTTCTTAGTGCTTGCGGAGGCGGAGAGACCAATGAAAAATCAAATCAAGAAAAGAAAGAAGATACACCAGAAACAATCACCTATCAATCTGAAAATGGTGCTGTAGAAGTACCTGCAAATCCAGAAAGAGTCATTGTCCTTTCTTCCTTTGCGGGAAATGTAATGGCTCTAGATGTGAACATGGTCGGTGTTGACGCATGGTCAAAAATGAATCCGCGTTTTGAAAAATTAAAGGACGTGGAAGAAGTGACAGATGAAAATCTGGAGAAAATCATTGAATTAAATCCAGACCTGATCATTGGTCTATCTAATATCAAAAATGTCGATAAGCTGAAGGAAATCGCGCCTACTGTTACTTTCACATATGGTAAGCTAGGTTATCTAGAGCAGCACCTTGAAATCGGCAAGGTTTTGAATAAGGAAAAAGAAGCTCAAGATTGGATCGATAACTTCAAGGCTGACTCTAAAGCGGCTGGCGAAGAAATCAAGGCGAAAATTGGTCCAGATGCAACCGTTTCTGTTATTGAAAACTTCGACAAGGAACTGTATGTATTTGGCGACAACTGGGCAAGGGGTACGGAAATCCTTTATCAGGAAATGGGCTTGAATATGCCTGAAAAAGTGAAGGAAGCAGCTCTAGAACCTGGTTACTATGCAATTTCCCCTGAAGTATTGTCTGAATACGCTGGTGATTATGTTGTGTTCAGCAAGAATGCAGAGGGAGATACATCCTTCCAGCAAACTGAGACTTATAAAAATATCCCTGCAGTAAAGAATAACCGTGTATTCGAAGTGAATGCGAAGGAGTTCTATTTCAATGATCCTCTAACACTTGAATATCAGCTGGAATTCTTTAAAAAATCATTTCTAGAACAATAACAATTAGCAGGAGGAATTCTTATGGATTCCTCTTCTTGCTATTAGAAAGATGAGATGCATTATGATCAACCATAACAGCTCGCTCTCCATGCTTGCCAGGTTTGTTGCCGGAATCCTCATTCTGGCCGCAAGCTTCATGACGGCCATGGTCTTCGGGGCAGCAGATACGACCGTCAAAGAGATTTGGCTTGCGATTACTTCAACCGTCAAAACAGATACAATTACCATGATCAGGGAAATCAGGCTTCCGAGGGAGGTTGCGGCAATTTTCGTAGGTGCCGCCCTTTCCGTAGCTGGTGCGATCATGCAGGGCTTGACGAGAAACCCGCTCGCTGACCCGGGCTTGCTTGGATTGACGGCTGGAGCAAATGCTGCATTGGCACTAATTATGGCGCTCAGTCCTTCGGCCGGTTACCTCGCAATCACATTTGCATGTTTTATCGGAGCAGCTGTCGGCGTCGTCCTCGTTTTTGGGATTGGTGCCTTGAAGAAGGGCGGGTTCTCCCCATTGCGAATCGTCCTGGCAGGAGCCGCAGTCTCCGCCTTTTTGTTCGCGGTAGCTGAAGGAATCGGTCTGTATTTTAAAATCTCAAAAGATGTCTCAATGTGGACAGCCGGGGGCCTAATGGGAACATCATGGACTCAGCTGAAAATCATTGTGCCGTTCATCCTGGTTGGAATGCTGGTTGCATTTTACCTATCAAGGCAATTGACGATTTTGAGCTTGAGTGAAGAAGTAGCAGTAGGACTTGGCCAGAAGACAAACTTAATTAAATTGGTATTATTCATGGTTATTGTTTTACTGGCAGGGTCTTCGGTTGCGCTAGTTGGAAACATGGCCTTTATCGGGCTGATGGTCCCGCATATAGTCAGAATGATCGTCGGCACCGATTATCGATTCGTCCTGCCGATGTCAGCTATATTCGGCGCGTCGTTCATGCTGATCGCAGATACGCTTGGGCGAACGATCAACGCTCCTTATGAAACACCGATTTATGCGATTATTTCCATGCTCGGACTGCCGTTCTTCCTGTTCATTGTCCGTAAAGGAGGGAAGAGCTTCACATGATCCATCCGTCGATAATCAAGAAGCAAAGGTATATTGTGTTGACCTTGTCTGTTTTAATTATTTTTACTATCGTAGTCAGTCTGGGATTGGGCTATGCCTCCGTATCGTATAATCGGATCTTGCCGACGATATTCGGAAATGGCACGTTTAAAGAAGAATTTGTTTTGTTTTCAATCAGGATGCCTCGAATTATCGTGACACTTCTAGCTGGGATGGCGCTGGCACTTTCCGGAGCGATTTTGCAGGGACTAACGAGAAACGATTTGGCTGATCCAGGGATCATTGGGATAAATTCTGGAGCCGGATTAGGAATTGCCGTGTTCTTTCTTTTCTTCCCAATCGATGCCGCTTCGTTTGCGTACATGCTTCCACTGGTCGCTTTCGGTGGTGCACTGGTGACAGCGATCCTGATTTATTTGTTTTCTTATAAAAAAGGGATCGGACTTCAGCCTGTGAGACTGATTCTTGTCGGTATCGGTTTTTCGATGGCACTGTCCGGTGCGATGATTGTCATTATTTCAGCAGCGGAAAGGCAAAAGGTTGACTTCATCGCCCGCTGGCTTGCAGGCAATATCTGGGGAACAGACTGGCCGTTTATTCTGGCACTCCTGCCGTGGCTGCTGATCCTGGTGCCGTTTACGCTTTATAAAGCCAATCGCCTAAACCTTCTGAGCTTAAGCGATCCGGTTGCGATTGGTGTCGGAGTATCGATTGAAAAAGAAAGAATCGTCCTGCTTTTAACAGCTGTTGCATTAGCAGCTTCGGCCGTGTCGGTAACAGGCGGCATTGCTTTCATCGGATTGATGGCCCCGCATCTTGCAAAAGCACTGATAGGCCCAAGAAATCAATTATTCCTGCCAATCGCAGTTTTGATCGGCGGATGGCTCCTACTGTTCGCAGATACCATCGGCCGCAATCTCCTTGAACCAGAAGGTATACCGGCAGGAATCATGACTGCATTAATTGGTGCACCATACTTTGTGTATTTGCTTTTAAAAAAATAGATGACTGTGACCTGTACGAAACTCAGGGATAAGGGCGTGGAAACTAGACTTTCCACGCCCTTTTGCTTAAATACAAGAGGGCTTGAAGGGTAGAACAGGGTTAGTTGAAGAATTTAACAAAACATATTCCAATTCCAGTGTACCTTATTCCTCATCTTTTGTTTTTTGTAATGGATAATCTATCTAATGTATGATGTTAATTTACATTTCCCCCCATAAACATGGTAATACTTAAAGAAAATATGTGATGGGAATGAAAATGTATGGTAGAACATAAACCGAAGATAACATCTGCTGAAATTTCGATGTTGTGGAGTACTTATATAGGTGACACCATGTCGATATGTTTGCTAAAACATTTCTTACATACTTGTGAGGATGAGGATATTAAACCAATTATTCAGCTTGCACTGGACTATTCAACCGATCATGTTGCTCAAATATCAGATTTATTTTCAAAAGAAGGGATTCCTCTTCCTAAAGGGTTTGGAGAACAAGATGTTAATTTACAAGCGAGGAAACTTTTTTCTGATGTAACGTACCAGCGTTACTTGCACCATATGGGGAGAACGGGATTAAATTCATATAGTCTAGCTAAGTCTATATCTGCTCGTAAAGATGTCCGTAACTTGTTTAAGCGTTTTTTAAATCAAGCAGAAACTTTGTATGACCAGAATACAGAACTGATGCAAGAAAAAGGGGTCTTTATCCGGTCTCCTTATATTTCTTATCCGGATAAAGTAGAGTTTGTTACAGATCGAAAGTTCCTCGGTGGGCTAATAGGACATCGCAGACCGCTCCTTGGGGTGGAAATTGCCCATTTAGGGGTTAATATTGAAGTAGCAAATGTAGCCAAAACTTTTCTATTGGGATTCAGTCAAGTCGCTCAGTCCAAAAAAATTAGTGACTACTTTAAAAGTGGATATGATATAGGAAAGAAAATGGTTGAGGATTTTATGATCAAATTAAAAGAAGACGATAATTCTTATCCTTCAACTTGGGATTCTACTATTACAAATAGCACTGATGCACCATTCTCAGATAAATTAATGCTATTCCACACGAATGCTCAAAGTGCCATCGGTATAGGGGATTTTGGTCTTGCCATAGCTGCATCACTTCGGAAAGATTTAACCGTGAAATATGAGGAGTTTATCCTTAAGGTTGGTGCCTATGCTGAGGAAGGTGCAAAAATCTTAATTGAACACGGATGGTTTGAAAAGCCGCCCCAATCCATTGATAGAGAATTACTTCGAAATAAAAAGAGAATTTAAGAATGGGTCACAAAAGAGGCTTTTCGATGTTTATATAATTTATATGAATTGGTAAAAAACATTAAAAAAACTCGTTCAACTTTTGAAGAGTTTTTTTAGTGTTAAATCTTCTGAACCCATAAATAGCTGCATACTATTAAGTTTTTTCTACGAAAGGTGCAGATGAAAGCCAACAAAGGAACAAAATTCGAATAAAAAGTCTGTTTCTTTTTGACTTGTATTGATTTAAGAATTAGAAAAATGATTTATCTTTAGGAGTATTTTCTTTAGATACCGTGTATTTAAGTCATTTATGCATAAATTAATACAAACAATTAAAGATGGTGACTATATGCAAACGGTTGGGCTTTTCATGATTTTAGCAATATTATCACTTATTTCCTTGTATTTCTTGATAAAGAAAATGAACGTCACTAACTTCTTGGGCTGTTATTTTTTATCCAATATCCTTATTACAAATACAGGTTTAATCATTAATTTAAATTTGAAGCTAACAAAGCAAGACCCATCTAGTGAATTAATTTTTTGGACACAAAAAATACCTGAGTTAACACTCAAGCCAGCCTTACTTTTATGGTTAATTTATATTTTGTTCTCTAATAGAACTATTTTTAGTAAAACAATCTATTCATTCATCTTTTTAACAGCACTTATTTCAATTGAAATATATTT
>NZ_JBIQOE010000236.1:0-4249 GCF_047739415.1 Mesobacillus sp.
AGAATGCGGAGCACTGTTATCAGACTTTTTCAGGAATCTGCGAGAAAAAAAGAAGCTGAAAAAGAGACAGGCAAAAGAGGAACTGGAACAGCATACAGGAATTGACAGGGGATAAGCATTGCTTTTTAGTCCGTGAGTTAGTATACTATGTATGTGTCCTTGAGACACACCTAAATAAGGTTTCAATTTTGCCGTGCTAGTCGGGGAGGTAGCGGTGCCCTGTACCCGCAATCCGCTCTAGCGGGGATGAATCCCTTCCTGAGGCTGATTTACTGTAGGGTCTGCCTTAAGCAAGTGGTGTTGACGCCCGGGTCCTGCGCAATGGGAATCCATGAACCATGTCAGGTCCGGAAGGAAGCAGCATTAAGTGGACGCTCCCATGTGCCGCAGGGTTGCCTGGGCCGAGCTAACTGCTTAAGTAACGCTTATGGTATTCAGTCGACGGAAGGTGCGCGGCAGTTAAATATGATACATTCAACTCATCTCTTTAACGGAGATGAGTTTTTTGTCGTTTTAAAAAGCTTAAAAACTTCCTTTGGTAAAAGTGAAATTGAAAGTTATTTGCGTTATAATAGATAAGATAATAAAAGGAAGGGAGCGGTGTCATTGGCCTACCAAGCTTTATATCGTGTCTGGCGTCCACAACAGTTCATTGATGTGGTCGGGCAGGAACATGTCACAACGACACTGCAAAACGCTCTGCTTCAACAAAAAATATCACATGCCTATCTTTTCTCCGGACCCAGGGGGACTGGGAAAACGAGTGCTGCGAAGATTTTGGCAAAAGCGGTAAACTGTGAAAAAGCTCCAACGGCCGAGCCTTGCAATGAATGCGATGCTTGCCGTGGAATCACTGATGGGTCGATTCCTGATGTCATTGAAATCGATGCTGCTTCAAATAACGGTGTCGAAGAAATCAGGGATATCCGCGATAAGGTAAAGTATGCGCCGAACGTCGTGAAGTATAAAGTATATATCATTGACGAAGTGCATATGCTTTCCATCGGAGCGTTCAACGCCTTGCTGAAAACCCTTGAAGAGCCTCCAAAGCATGTCATCTTTATCCTCGCTACAACTGAGCCCCATAAGATTCCACTCACAATCATTTCACGATGCCAGCGATTTGATTTTAAGAGGATCACTGCTCAGGCAATCGTTGGCAGGATGAAGCAAATTGTTGAGGAATCTGGAGTGGATTGCGATGATAAAGCCCTGCAGATCATTTCCAGGGCTGCAGAAGGCGGAATGCGTGATGCCTTAAGTCTGCTTGATCAAGCTATATCATTCAGTCAGGATACAGTAACAATCGAAGATGCACTCACGGTAACAGGTACTGTATCACAGAATTTCCTGAACCAGCTAGCCAGAGCGATTCATGAACGAAATGCGGCAGCTGGGTTGGAAGCTTTGGAAGAACTGCTTTTACAAGGGAAGGATCCAGCGAGGTTCATAGAGGACCTGATATTCTTCTACCGCGATATGCTTCTGTACAAGGCAGCGCCAGCGCTCGAGGAATCTATGGAGCGAGTAATGCTGGACGAGGATTTCCAGGAGCTTGCCAATCAGGTTGAGCCAGCTCAGATCTATGAATTGATCGAAGTCTTGAATAAAGCACAGCAAGAAATGCGTTGGACAAACCATCCCCGTATCTTCCTTGAGGTAGCGATCGTCAAGCTATGCCAGCTGGAAAATCAAAATCCGTCCAGCAATGTTCAGGTTGAACCATTGCTAAGAAGAATCGAGCAGCTCGAGGAAAAATTGGTACAGTTCCAGCAGAATCCTGGGATGGCGGCAAGCGAACCGGCTGCGGCTGCGAAAAAAGCGCCTCGTTCGAACCGAAAAGGCTTCCAGGCGCCGACCGGAAAGATTAATGAGGTCCTGAAAAGTGCTACCAAGACAAATCTCCATACGATTAAGGGACGTTGGGGAGACCTGCTCGAAATGCTTGCCGCGAACCAAATGCGTTCACAGGCTGCATTATTGAACGAAGCGGAACCAGTGGCTGCATCTGATGAGGCAGTCGTGATAAAATTCAAATATGAGATTCACTGTCAGATGGCAATGGAAAACACCAGGTTCATTGAAACTGTCAGCGGTGCGATGAATGATTACACCGGTAAAAGGATGCAGGTAATTGGTGTGCCGGAAGATCAGTGGCTTAAAATAAGGGAAAACTTTATCAGCCAGAGAGGCGATGGAGCAACGGAAGGGCAAGCTAATACAACCGAAGACCCGCTGATTGCTGAAGCTAAAAAATTATTTGGCGATGAATTAATACAAATACAAGATTAAATTTGGAGGTACGTTTACATGATGCGAGGAAATGGTAATATGCAAAATATGATGAAGCAAATGCAGAAAATGCAAAAGAAGATGGAAGAAGCTCAAGTACAATTAGGAGAAGAGAAAATTGAAGGTACTGCAGGTGGCGGTATGGTAACGGTCATCGTTACAGGCCATAAGGAGATTGTAGATGTACAGATTAAGCAGGAAGTTGTTGATCCTGATGATGTGGAAATGCTTCAAGACCTAGTCCTTGCTGCAACGAATGATGCGTTGAAAAAAGCAGAAGAATTAACCAATAAGACAATGGGCCAATTTACAAAGGGCATGAACCTTCCTGGGGGAATGTTCTAGGAGGAATATAACAGAATGCATTATCCTGAACCAATATCAAAGCTGATCGACAGCTTTATGAAATTGCCAGGTATCGGCCCGAAAACGGCCGCACGTCTGGCTTTTTTCGTATTAAGCATGAAGGAAGAAACTGTTTTGGATTTCGCTAAGGCATTGGTCAACGCTAAGCGCAATCTTTCGTATTGCTCTGTCTGTGGTCATATAACCGACCAGGATCCTTGCTATATTTGTGAAGACCAGCGCCGCGACCGCAGTGTGGTCTGCGTGGTTCAGGATCCTAAGGACGTAATTGCGATGGAAAAGATGAAGGAGTTCAATGGTCTCTATCATGTACTTCATGGTGCAATTTCTCCTATGGATGGAATAGGACCAGAAGATATCAATATTCCCGACCTACTAAAGAGACTTCAGGATGAAACTGTCCAGGAAGTCATACTAGCAACAAACCCGAATATCGAAGGGGAAGCAACAGCCATGTATATATCAAGGCTGCTGAAGCCGTCAGGAATCAAGATTACAAGGATCGCGCACGGACTGCCGGTCGGCGGGGATCTTGAATACGCGGATGAAGTAACCCTTTCTAAAGCATTAGAAGGGCGTCGGGAAGTTTAACTCCATTTATAAGAAGAAACTCTACTGGAGGAGAGTCATGTTATTTCGTAAAAAGAAATGGCTTAGAAAAGAATTCGACCATAAACTATTGGAACAGCTGGACAGCATGAAGAGGAACTGGAACAATCAAAAGCTATTGGTTGAAAGAAGCTTCGATCCATCAGAAGAGTTTATCACTGAAGCAAAAATTGCCGAAGCCAAGTACTTCTTTCTTTTTAAAGAAGCAAAGCATAGAAAAATCACCATCAAGACGAAATGATGTTTTTTCCATACAATAAGGTCTTATTTTAATAACTTGTACATAAAAATGTACAAGACATTGAAGTAAGGGGGAAGAGTATGGATCCTATAGTTGTCATATCGATCCTTGGTGGATTGATCTTATTGCTGCTCATAATAGGTGCACCGACAAAACCGCTTCGTTTTATAGGTCAGAGTGCAGTGAAGATCTTGATTGGAGCCATCTTTTTATTTTTTCTTAACGCGTTCGGGACCAGCTTCGGCATTTATGTGCCAATCAATATTGCGACCGCGGCAGTTTCGGGTCTGTTAGGAATACCTGGTGTGTTTGCGTTGGTAGCCATTCAAACCTGGATTATATAAAGAAGGAACGCCGCTTTTGAAGCGGCGTTTTATTTTTTTGCAAAAAGCTATTGACCAAGCAAGCTGAAGTTGTTATTATATTAAACGTTGCTGTTGAACGGCAGTTAATAACTTTTTAAAAAAGTGTTGACGAAACAACGACAGCATGATATATTATTTAAGTCGCCTACGGGTGACGCAGAAAAATTGCTCTTTGAAAACTAAACAAACAAGCGTCAACAAACAATAAATTATCATGGCTTCTATTATAGAAGAACATGAGCCAACGTTTTAACTTTATGAGCTAACTCATAACTCTTTCTTGGAGAGTTTGATCCTGGCTCAGGACGAACGCTGGCGGCGTGCCTAATACATGCAAGTCGAGCGGATCTTCATTAGCTTGCTTTTGAAGATCAGC
>NZ_JBIQOE010000237.1:0-34995 GCF_047739415.1 Mesobacillus sp.
TGTTATGATTATATTGAAATAAAGAAAAGGAGGAATTTTCCTATGTATGATGTAGCAATTATCGGAGCAGGCCCCGCTGGTGGAAGCGCAGCAATTTTCACAGCAAAGGCTGGCAAAAAAACAATCGTGCTGGACAACAATAAAAGCGTAACGAAGCGTGCCTGGATGGAGAACCACTATGGGGCTCCTGAAATCGCAGGACCTGACTTAGTTGAAACTGGCATCAAGCAAGCGAAAAAATTTGGTGCTGAGTTCGTAGAAAAGACTGTGACTTCTGTAAGCAAAACAGACAGTGGCGTTAAAGTCGTAACTGAAAACGGCGAGTATGAAGCAAAGTATGTCATCATCGCGTCAGGCATGATGACGGATGTAGCTGAAGCATCAGGTCTTGCAACTAAAGATGGCACTGAGCCAAGAATCAAGACTATTTTCGATGTCGATGCTGCCGGAAAAACAAATGTTGAAGGCGTTTGGGCTGCAGGCACTTGCGCAGGCGTCAGCATGCACACGATCATCACTGCTGGCGATGGAGCCAAAGTAGCGATCAACGTGATCAGCGAGCTGAACGGTGAGCGTTATGTCGATCATGATGTTTTAAAAGCTTAATAGACTTAAAGCCTTGCATCAATCTGCAAGGCTTTTGTTATAGTGTATTTTTGCGAGAAAATCAGTTGCTGTAATTGTACTGATCTTCTATCTTCCCATCTTCATCATGAATGTATGCCATCGTGCCAGCTGCTTCAGCCATTCGTTTTGCTTCACTCACAGCTTCGGATCTTGAGTCGGTCGTAAGCTCTGGATCATCCTGGCCTTCCTTCTTGACAGCCCAGCCCTGTTCGTCATGAGGCACAGCATGGAATCGTGCATCATCTGTACCAGCACGGTCCTTAAAATATTCCTCACGTTCCATTCCATTCTCCTGATTCTTTGCCATGTAAAATACCTCCTCGAATGCTGGATTACCTAATAAAGGTATTATGAATTTACCCAGGCTGTGTTGAAGAAAACAAGAATATTTCTGCTTCTTACCCAGTTTCATCCAAATAATCTATTGTGGAACCAACTGCCTCAATAATGGAGCCTGTAGCCTGAATCCAGCTCCCGGCTGTATTGATATTTTTCCCTTCCCCACCCTGAAGCTCGATGATGCCTGAGATCGCTTGCATTGAATTCCCGATGATTTGAAGCAAGCTTCCATATAAATGGTAGAGTGACACAACGGAATGCCCATTTGCTAAAGTGTCTTTAAGGACGGCGTTGCCTCCGAGTGCCTGCATCAGATTGCCTTTGATATCCAGCTCCTGTTCCGTTTCATCATCCACAGGAAGAAGAATGCCCGCAACCACCGTAATATTACCTGCCGACTGGATCATGTTTCCAATCTTCTCCATTGTAAAATAGAGCTCGCTGTCTGCAATCAATGCATTACCCAAAGCCTGAAGCTCGTTTCCCCACAGGTTAAGGCTGGTCAGCTGGCCTTCGGTAAAATTCTTGAAAGGGGTGCTTCCAATTGCCGCAAGAGTAGTTCCGGATGCCTGAATCCAGGCGCCAAAAAGTTCCTTTCGCTCATTTTTCATGATTATCGCCGCCTTCGTCCTGATATCATCTTATACAGTTCGAATGCAATACGTTATGCAAAAGAACAAGAAATCCGTATAGCCCAAGCTCTTGAATAATAGGAATAGAAATGAAGGAGTGTAGCCCGGAAACAGGAGGGTTATTCAACTGTGTATTGAGAATCCGATGGTGGAGGTTATGCCATGGCAGTAGTAAAGCATACGGAGGCTGATGTCGATCTGTTGGCGCGCTTGTTAAGAGCAGAGGCTGAGGGTGAAGGGCAACAGGGAATGCTGATGGTAGGAAACGTAGGGATCAACCGGATACGGGCGAACTGTTCAGATTTCAAAGGATTAAGGACTGTTCCACAGATGATTTACCAGGAACATGCATTTGAAGCAACACAAAAGGGTTATTTTTATCAGCGGGCAAGAGAGTCCGAAAAGAGACTCGCGAGGCGTGTGCTTAAAGGTGAGAGGATTTGGCCGTCAAAATATAGCCTTTGGTATTTCCGTCCGCCAGGGGATTGTCCGCCGACATGGTACAATCAGCCGCATGTTGGCCGGTTTAAGCTTCATTGTTTTTATGAACCAACAGGCGAAGAGTGTGCGAATATTTATAACACCTTTTAAATAGCTGGACTGTCTGGATTAAACCTGGCAGTCCTTTTTGTTTTCATATTGACATAGAAAGTGATTAGGATTAAAGTTAAAAAAGTTAATAGTTAAACGGTTGAACAGTTAAACAATGGAATAAGTTTTTGCGAGGTGAATATATAAACATGTGTGATAAATCAATCAAGGATTTAGTTGACCATTATATCCATGTTTCATTTTCGGTCAACAAGGTTGCCGAGGGAATGATCAAGGAAGAAATAGGTTCAGACCTGACCAATGACCAGCACTATACACTGCGTTATATCAATAAGGTTGGCACTTGTACATCCTCCGAGCTGGCGGAAGTTTTTGATGTAAAAAAGAGCGCAATCACAGCGATCATCACTCGATTGTGGGAGAAAGGCCTCATCCAGAGAACGAGGGATGAAAATGACCGGCGTCTGGTTTATCTGGCTTTGACTGACAAAGGAAATGAACTGTTCCAAAAGACCGAGGAGCGGATCCACGCCCTGGTTGAATCGTTTATTACACAGTTCGATCAGGATGAAATCGTCCAGTTCCTGAAGACCTACGACAAACTGAATGAAATTTTAACAGAAAGAAAGAACAGGGTGGAATAAACATGAATTTTATCATTAAACAGAAATGGTTTGTCATCATCATATGGATTTTGGTTGCTGCAGGCTTGTTCATGGCTGCGCCGAATATGGCAGATCTTGTCAGGGAAAAAGGACAGATTACCGTGCCTGACGAGTACTCGTCAACATTGGCCGGTAAAATTATGGATGACGTAAGGAAACAAGAAGGTGGAGGGGATGATACCCAGGTCGCACTTGTTTTCCATAGTGAAAAGAAATTGACCCAGGAAGAGATCAAGGAAGCGGAGAAAGCAATCCGAGAGCTTGAAGCAAATAGTGAAGAAATCGGGATAACCGATATCCTGACACATTTTAATGAAGAGAGCTTGAAGGATCAGCTTGTTTCCGATGATGGAAAATCGATCCTGACTTCAGTCACGGTCAACTGGAATGACCGCGAACCGAGCGATGTCAGCAAGCTGCTTTATGAAACAATCGAGGATGTTAAAGTCGATCACTACTATACAAGTCAATGGCTCATCAACGAGGATTTGATGAACAGCTCTGAAGAAGGGTTGAAGAAGACAGAAGGAATCACGGTTGTCTTCATCCTTGTTGTGCTGCTGCTCGTGTTCAGATCAGTCGTCGCTCCTGTCATTCCGTTACTGACAGTCGGGATGTCCTACCTTGTTTCACAATCAATCGTAGCGATGCTTGTTGATCAATTCGATTTCCCGCTTTCGAACTATACACAGATTTTCCTTGTGGCCGTTTTGTTCGGGATCGGGACGGATTACTGTATCTTGCTGCTCAGCCGCTTTAAGGAAGAGATGGCGCATAATGAAAGCGTGCCGGCGGCGATCGTGGCAACGTACAAGAACGCGGGACGCACAGTATTTTTCAGTGGTGTAGCGGTTATGATCGGTTTTGCCGCGATTGGCTTCTCGCAATTCATTCTGTATCAATCTGCTGCAGCCGTAGCGATTGGTGTCGCGATGCTTTTGCTTGGATTATTCACTATTGTCCCATTTTTTATGGCGGTATTAGGACAAAAGATATTCTGGCCTTCTAAACAAAGCGCCGAACATGGTGAAAGCAAGTTATGGGGAACGGTCGGCAGCTTTTCACTAGCTCGTCCATTCTTCAGCCTTCTGATTGTAGCGGCGGTATGCGTACCGTTCCTGTTTGCCTACGATGGAGAGTTAAGTTATAACTCATTGGATGAAATCAGCGGCGATGTAAACTCAATCAAAGCCTTTAACGCCATTGCTGACAGTTTTGGACCTGGTGAATCAATGCCGACACAGGTCATCTTGAAAAATGACGAGAGAATGGATTCAGCTGAATACATCGAGCTGGCTGAGAAAATCAGCTCCGAATTGGAAAAGGTCGACCTAGTTGATACAGTACGTTCGGTCACCAGACCAACAGGTGAACCAATTGAAGACTTTTTTGTTTCGAAGCAGGCAGAAACCCTGGGTTCAGGACTTGGAGAAGGAAGAGAAGGCCTGGATAAAATCAGCGAAGGTCTTCAGGAAGCAGAATCTGAGCTGTCCAAATCTGCCCCAGAGCTGGAAGGTGCTGCTGACGGAATCAATCAATTAATTAATGGCACAACTGAAATTAAATCAGGTCTTGGTGAAATCCAGACCAACCTGGCAAAAATCGAAAACGGCATCCGCCAGGGATCTGCTGGTTCTGATCAGATTCAGGCTGGGTTATCGGAAGCAAAGGCTGGAGCAGAGGAGTTACTGGCTGGGTATCAGGAGCTTCAGTCTAAATATGTGGAGATGCAGACAGGTCTGGCACAACTTGAGGCTGGCTATAAGGAGGCAGGGGCTGGCGTTGCTCAGCTATCAAGTGGAATCTCGGAAAAAAATGGCGAGCTATTTGGTTATTTGGAAAATAGAGATGCTACCTTACAGTCAGATGAGAATTATCAAAAATTAAAATATGCACTAGGTATTTACCAGCAAAATTTAGCTGAAGCATCTAAGGGGATAAATGGATTAAATCAAAACCTTGCGCTGATTACCGGCGGCATGGCAAAAGCAAATGAAGCCTTCGCCGGAGCGCTGGCACAGCAAGCTAATTTTGGTCCTGGCCTTCAACAGCTTATCGACGGAATTGAGCAGCAACAGGCAGGATTGAATCAGCTCGCTGACGGACAGGGTCAGATCGTCGATAATTTCCCTAAGCTGACAAATGGTTTGACTGGAATCAACGCCGGACAGCAGCAGTTGCTTGCAGGATTTGGCGGTCTTGGAGGCCAGTTGAGCCAGCTAACAGATGGTCTCAGTCAGAGTACAGATGGCTTGAACCAGGTATCTGAAGGTCTTGGCTCTGCGCAGGAATATCTGGATGGTCTGGCTGAATCGGATTTGAACAGCTTCTATTTGCCGGCTGATGTTCTTGAGAGCGAGGATTTCGCACAGGTATTTGATGTTTATATGTCAAACGACCGTAAAGTCATGACGATGGATGTCATTTTTGAAGCGAATCCTTATTCAAATGAGGCAATGGCTCAGGTGGCTGAAATCGAGGCAGCAGTCGAGCGTGCGACGAAAGGAACGAAGCTTGAGAATGCAGATGTGGCTATCGGCGGCATCACGAGTACGAATGCAGACCTTGATACAATGTCCGGACAGGATTACTCCCGTACGGTCATCTTGATGCTGCTGGGGATTGGAATCATCCTGGTATTCCTGTTCCGTTCAATCATTATGCCAATTTACATCATTGGCTCACTGATTTTAACCTATTATACGGCAATGGCTGTCAACGAGGTGATCTATGTTGATATCCTGGGTTACTCAGGCATCAGCTGGGCAGTACCGTTCTTTGCGTTTGTCATCCTTGTGGCCCTTGGCGTAGACTACAGCATCTTCTTGATGGACCGTTTCAATGAATATAAGAATCTATCAATCTCGGAAGCGATGCTTCTTTCGATGAAAAAGATGGGGACTGTTATCATTTCTGCGGCCATCATCCTCGGCGGAACATTCGCGGCGATGATGCCATCAGGAATGATGTCCTTGCTGCAAATCGCATCGATCCTCCTGGTAGGATTGTTCTTATACGCCTTCATCATGCTGCCGCTGTTCATTCCGGTATTGGTGAAGAACTTCGGCGAAGCAAACTGGTGGCCGTTTAAAAGAGCATAGTTAATTAGAATAGAAAATACATGAAGAGAGGCAGACCACTTTGTGGCTGCCTCTTTCAGCTATTAGCATCCATCTACTCCGCATGCTAAACCATCATCTGAGTCTCCCATTTCTGATTGTATAATTTGTTCCAGTGCTTCTTTGGATCTCATCCCTGGAACGACCCTGTCACCGATGATAAATGTAGGAACAGCGGTTATATCCACCTCGTTATAGGCGTGGTGAAGAGCTTGCTGATGGACCTCTTTATATTTCCTTGTTTCCAATGCTTCACGATACTCCGTTTCATCCAGGCCAATCTCTCCAGCAAGGCTCGTCAATACCTCGATGTCTCCAATATCCAGGCCTCTCTGAAAAAAAGCTCTGAGCATATGGTCGTTATACTCATTTCCTTTTCCATTCTCCTTCGCATACTGATAGCCCTCGAATGCCAGATGCGTATATGGCTGGGGAGATACATCGGGCAGGACGATATCGATTCCCATCCGTTCAGCCATTGGATAAACAGATTGGCTCCATGTGCTCTGCAGATAATGTTCTTCAGGCTTGAGCGTTTTGTTCGGATAAGGCCTTAATTCAAATGGCATCCATTCAAGTTGAACATCCTTTCCTTTTAACGCCTCCCTTAGCGGAAACTCCGCCAAAAAACAGAACGGTCAAACGTAATCAGAGTATATTTTGATCGGTAGTGTCATAGCAGCCTCCTGTAAAATTGTTATCTTTAGATTTTGTTTGGATTATACCTTTATGCGCAGGAGATAAACTTTCAGGAAAAATTTTTATTGCCTATATAACCCCCGGAAACCATAAGATGGAAATATCAAACTTAAAGGGGATAGAATATTGCGTATATTTAACTTGTTTTTTTCAGATGAAGAGGTGAAATTAACTAGAATAGGAGAAAAAATAATGACAACAAATCTTTTTCGTGGACAAATGCTAAAACTTTCTGCTAAAAGGGAAGGGGATACAGAAATCATCGCTTCTTGGGATGAAGATCCGGAGTACCTGAGGAATGTTGACACAGATATTGCGATACCGCGCCCGGTTGAACATTTTGAAGGTGAGGGTGATCCTGGTTCGAACAGCTTTTACTTCCGCTTAAGGACTATAGAGGATGACAGGCTGATTGGTTTTATTGTCATCCATAGCATCGAATGGAATAACAGGGCAGGAATGCTTGCAATGGGCATCGGCAACGCTAATGATCGAGGTAAAGGGTACGGATCCGAAGCATTACAGCTCCTCCTTCGCTATGCATTCCATGAACTGAACTTGAACCGGGTTGGCCTGGACGTCATTGAATATAATGAGCGGGGGATACGCGCTTATCAAAAAGCTGGCTTTCAAGTCGAGGGCAGGATCAGACAAGCAGTCAATCGTGATGGCAAAATTTACGATCGAATCAATATGGGAATCCTGCGGTCGGAGTGGGAAGAAATCTTTCTGTAAAAAATAATGGACCGGGCATACTTCATGCCCGGTCCATTTCATTCCTTTTACTCTGAAGCTGTCTTTAACTCTTTAGTCGATACCAGCCTGTCAAAACCCCAACCAGCGAGTGCTCCAACTAGCGCAGGCAGAAGCCAGCCCAATCCCTCCGCATAAAGCGGCAGTGATTTTAAAAGTGAAGCCAGTGCTTCTGATTCAACTCCGAATGTCTTTAAACCGTCAACTACGCTAACAAGTGTGGTTGCAAACACCGCCCCGACATATACTCCGCGTGCTCCCTTGAAGAAACGGTCCAGGAAGGATAGGATAACAAGCACGATTGTGATCGGATAAAGAACGATCAAAACGGGTACCGAGATCGAAATGATCTGGTTAAGCCCAAGATTCGCGATCAATAAGCTGACCAATGTTACAACTAATGTGAAAGTCTTATAAGGAACCTTTGGCATCATCTTGGCGAAAAATTGGCTTGTCGCTGCTACAAGGCCAACTGCCGTTGTAAAGCAGGCAAGCGTGACAATCAAGCCGAGCAGCAGCATGCCAGGTGCCTCGAACATCAGCTTTGCGGATTCTGTTAAAATCGTACCGCCATTTTCGTATTCACCAACGGAGGCCATTTTAGCTCCAAGAAGACCGACAGTTACATAGACAAAAGCTAACCCGATGCCTGCAATTATGCCAGCTTTCAATGTTTCCCGTACAACCTGCTTGCGTTCCAGTGCTTTTTTCTGCTGGACCGCTCCAACAACAATGATTCCGAAGGCCAATGCGGCAATTGTATCCATTGTCAGGTATCCTTCCAGGAACCCGGTTGCAAAAGGTGCTGCTGCATATTTATCAGAAACCTCTCCAAACGAACCGTCGAGTTTGAATAAGCTGCCAATTACGAGCAGGACGATGGCAGCAAGCAAAATTGGTGTCAGGATGCTGCCAATTCGTTCAACCATTTTTGAAGGGTTTAACGTAACCCAGTAAACGAGTGTGAAAAAGACTAAAGTAAACAGTAAAAGTGCCAGGGAATTTGCTCCGGATTCCCCAAGGAACGGCTTAACGGACATTTCAAAAGCGACATTGGCGCTTCTTGGAATACCGAAGAAAGGCCCGATCGACAAATAAACAGCAGCGCTGAAAACGACTGCGAATACAGGATGAACCTTTGACCCGATTTCTTTTAATCCATCCTTAGCCATTGAAATGACAACAACAGTCAATAATGGCAGTCCAACTCCGGTTACAACAAAACCAAGCATCGCTGGCCAGAAGTTCGCTCCAGCTTCCTGTCCTAAAAATGGCGGGAAAATTAAATTCCCTGCTCCAAAAAATAATGCAAATAACATCAGACCGATTGTGAGTGTTTCTTTACCTCTTAAGCTTCCCATTCTTTTTCTCCTCCTAATATAATGTTTTGGCACTGAGAGTATAGGAAATTCGGAACGAAATGTTATAATTTGAAAAACAAAAAACTCGTCCCTAAAAATAGGGACGAGTTGCGCTCGCGTTACCACCCTGATTCCGCACAAACATGCGGCTCTCATCAACGTACCATCATACGTGTTCCGTTTAACGGCGGACAAGCCGGCAAAAGCCTACTATAACTATGTTTCAGCTTTGCATCTCAGAGATGATGTTCCTCTATTATCTGAACACCGGCTTGCAGCAAATCACCGGCTCTCTGTGGATCAGTTTCCATAAAGGACGTGTTCTCGTCATCGATTTTTATTATTGTAAAATATATTTACAAGAACTATATTAATATTCAGATAATAATATGTCAATACTATTTTTACTGGTAATTTCAAGATATTAAATAACTTGCCCAATACATGCCACTTCTATATTAAAATTAGTATATAAAAAGTCGGAAAAGTAGATGGAGTAAATATTATGAATCTAAAAAAACTAGAAGCCTTCATGATGGTCGTCGAAAAGAATAGTTTTTCCGAGGCAGCGGCTGCGCTTAAAAGTTCCCAGCCTTCTGTGAGCCTGAAAATCAAAAGCCTTGAAGATGAGCTTGGTTTTGAACTGCTTGACAGGGGAGCGGCAGGAATCAGGCCGACGCCTGCAGGAATGGTTGTTTATACAGCGGCAAAGGATATTGCCAATCGGTGGAGGACGCTTGAGGACGAACTCGGTGAATTTAAGGGGACCCTGACAGGCACACTGACAATTGGTGCGAGTACCATTCCTGGAACCTACTTGCTTCCTGTCTGGGTTAAAAACTTTCGCAGCCTTTTTCCAAAGGTGGATGTCAAAATCGAAATCGGTGATTCGAAAAAGGTCCTTGAAAAACTGCAGAACCACCAGATTGATGCTGCAATCATCGGAATGAAGGTCGAGTCCCGATTATTAAAAAGCAATTCTGTTGCCGTTGATTCTCTAGTTTTAGTCACTCCAGAAGATCACCCATTAGTCCATACGGCATCAGCAGACTTTATGCAAATTCAACAATATGATTTCGTCCTCCGTGAAGAAGGGTCGGGCACTCGCAAAATGATGGAGCGTTACTTAGCCGAAAAAGGCCTGTCACTTGAAGATTTAAAAGTTGCCGTATCCATCGGAAGCACAGAGTCCGTCATCGCTGCGGTTGAAGCAGGACTGGGCATCAGCTTTATTTCCAAGCTGGCGGCAATGCCTGCAGAAAGAGCCGGACGCATAAAAATCGTCGATACCTTCGAACCATACGAACGGGCATTTTATTTAGTGACCCATATAGATGCTGAAAACCGTCCGATGATCAGACAGTTCTCAGAAACAGTCGATGCAAAAGCGAAGATGCCGGACTCAAAGAGATAATGACATTTTTCATTTTTCAATTTATTATTATGTTAAGCAGAAAGGGGCGTTTGGGATGCAGGTTAAGGTATTTGCTAATCTGAGGGAGATTTGCGGAGGCGTAACAGTCGAAGTGAAGCCTGATGGAGACCGGGTAATGGATGTGCTGGATAAAATGTGCGAAATGTTCCCGGATTTGCACGAAGAAATTTATACAGAAGAGAAGACGCTCAAGCCATTTGTACATGTCTATATCAATGGCCGTAACATCGTTCATGATCAAGACCTTCAAACTCATGTAAAAGAAAGCGACCAGTTTGCTCTGTTCCCGCCGGTTGCCGGTGGTTGATATGGTTGATAGAATACTAGAATTTCGCGGAATTAACAGGGAGCATCTTGGCATGTATTTTGAAGAACTGGGCGGCAGGCTCATAACTGACTCCTTCCCGTTTGTGTATGAAGCAGACAGCTGGAGAGCGGAAATTTTAAGTGAGGATGAGCTTGCTTTTACAAAAACATTCATCGTTAATGCCGTACATATCCGTTTTGCGGCGGAAAGCCTGGAAAATCTCGAGCAGCTGATTAAAAATTACCGTTATAAAACAACCCGGGTTGGCGGGTAACAGAGGTTTCGGCAGACTTTTGCCGGAACCTTTTATTTTGTGCTAGAAAACTATTATTTTTAAGCTAAAATCGAGAATTTTCCGCTAAGTGGTCTTTAACTTCCTAATAGGAAGGGGGATTCACACCTCAAAGGAGTCCGCTTTAGAAGATATCGACCACATTTTGAATTTTATTGGCGAATTTGGAGATATTTCGACCACATTTTGAGTTTTATTGGCGAATTTTAAATTAATTCGACCACATTTCCAATTATTTCGACCAAGTTGCTCCATCCGCTTTATTCATGTCTATCAATATAAAAAACCAGGCAAATCGCCTGGTTTTCCTCAAAAATATTAAACTTCTTCTGTAGCTGGAGTTGTTTCTTCGCCAATGATGCCTAGTTCGCGAAGTTTTTCTTCTGTAACAACGCCATCTTTCCAGCCGCGGACATTATAGTAGTCATCCAGCATGATGTCCATGCGGGAAACAAGTCCTTCACTGTTGCCTGAAGCGCCTTCTTCAGTGAAGCGCTTTGGCAGGAAGTCGTCCTCACGCTTGTTGAAGCCAGCGAGGTTGTTGTAGTAACGCTCAAGGTTATAGATTCTTTCCCCTGCAAGCATGACATCATCAGCTGTCATTGGGATGCCTGTCATTGTGCTGTATTGCTCAGCATAGTGCTCTGCATTTTCAGAGAAAGAAGAGAACTTACAGATATTCATAGAGTCAGAGAATGAAAGCAGGTTCTGGAATACATTCAGAAGCTCAGCTTTGCCTTCTGCTACTGTACGGTCTGTCGGCTCAGGAATGCCGGCGATTTCAGATGCAATTGTGTAGCCGCGAAGGTGGCAGGCACCACGGTTACTTGTCGCATAGCCAAGGCCGATACCCTGGATACCGCGTGGATCGTAAGCTGGGATGGACTGGCCCTTAACTGACATAGACAGTTCTGGAACGCCCCATGCAGCTGTCGCGCGTGCAGGACCTTCAGCAAGGATGCCGCCGAAGCCTTCACGGAATGCGATTTTGCGAGCGATTTCAATCATGCCGTCAGCGTCGCCCCAATCAAGCTTCTGGTCAACGATGCCTTTTTCATAGGCTTCCATGGTCACAGAAATGGCGTGGCCAAGCTCGATTGTATCCATGCCGTATTCGTTACAGATGTCGATTAAGTATGCGATCGCTTCAGAGTCGCTCAATCCGCTGTTCGCACCAAGTGCCCATGCAGATTCGAACTCAAAGCTCTCTACGCGAGTCTTATATTTGCCTTCCTTGACTTCAACTTCAATTTTACAGCCAACCGGGCAAGCGTGGCATGTGTTGTTGGCAACAAGCAGGTGCTCGTTTACCCACTCACCAGAGTGCTTTTCTGCTTCATCCCAGTGTGTCAATTGAGAGTTGCGAGTTGGAAGCGCTCCCACTTCATTGATCAAGTTAGTAAGGACGTTTGTTCCATATACGGATAATCCGCCTTTGTTAGGAGCAGTCAGGCCGCCTTCAAGAATCGCTTTAACCGCTTTCTTGTTAGCCTGGTTGTAATCATCTTTTTGTGCCGGCTCAGGCATGTTGCCCTTTTGCGCTGCTTTGATGACGATTGCTTTCAATTTCTTGTAACCTGCTACCGCACCAGTACCGCCACGTCCAGCCGCACGATCATGCTCGTTCATGAAACCGGCAAAACGTACGCCGTTTTCGCCAGCCTGGCCGATTGTCATGACGCTTAAGTTTTCTTCGCCATGTGCATCTTTCAAAGACTGTACAGTCGCGCGCGTGCTCAATCCCCACAATTGAGAAGCGTCGCGGATCTCTGCCTTGCCGTCTTCGATATAAAGGTACACAGGCTTGTCACTCTTGCCTTTGAAAATTACGTTGTCGATTCCAGCCCACTTCAAGCGGGCAGCTGTCCATCCGCCCATGTGTGAGTCAGTAACCGTGCCAGTCAATGGAGACTTCGTCACGACTGCCAGACGTCCGCTCATCGATGAACGTGAACCCGTTACAGGTCCGGTCATGATGCACAGGATGTTTTCTTCTGACAAAGGCTCTACTTCAGGTCCGTTGTCAAGAACATACTTAACTCCAAGACCGCGGCCGCCGACATACTTTTTCACGTCGTCTTCATTGATGCCTCTGTAATCGACAGTGCCATTTGACAAGTCAACTATGACTTCTTTGTTTTTAAATCCCCCAAAATTCATCTTAACTAATCCACCTCTTTCATTTAGTATGGATAAAAAATAATACAAGAGGCCTATTTTCCTCTTAATCTTAAGTATAGTGAAAATTCAGCCTAAAAAAAAGCTTTATTTAAAGATATAATGAAATAGAAATGAGGGGATATGGATGAAAGATTTGGAGCGTTATTCAAGGCAGATTTTATTCCAGCCTATTGGAAGTGAAGGTCAGGAAAAACTTTTAAAAAGTTCTGCAGCCATTGTCGGCATGGGCGCGCTGGGTACCGTGATCTCGAATCATCTGGTCAGGTCAGGTGTCGGGCATGTCCGCATCATCGACCGTGATCTGGTGGAGCTTTCCAACCTCCAGCGCCAGACTCTCTATGATGAGGATGATGCGCGCGAAAACCTGCCGAAGGTCATCGCGGCTGAAAAAAAACTGAAAAAGATCAATTCAGAGGTAAAAGTAGAGGCTATCATTGCTGATTTGACGCTCGACAACGCAGAGGATCTGCTTGCAGGCTTTGATGTGATCGTCGATGGCACCGATAATTTCATGGCCCGTTATCTCATAAATGATGTTGCCGTCAAACATGGCATTCCGTGGGTTTATGGCGGCGCTGTCAGTTCACGTGGGATGTTTGCCGCTATTAAACCGGGGGAAACCCCTTGCTATCGTTGCTTATTCCCATCCGTTCCTGCTGGACTGGGAGAGACGTGCGACAGCATTGGTGTGCTTTCACCGATAACGGATATCATTGGATCCTTCGAAGCAGTCGAGGCACTCAAGCTGCTCGTCGGGGCAGAATCGAATCGGAATCTTGAACAGATGGATATCTGGTATAACTCCTTTTTACAAATGGACGTCAGCCAGGGGCGGAATCCAGAATGCCCGGCATGCGTCCATCATAATTACGAATTTTTAGACCGGTCCTCCGACCAGCAAATTAACTATGCATCATTATGCGGGCGCAACACCATCCAGATTAACCCGAGGCAAAAAACGAAACAGGACCTGGAGAAGCTCGCCGGCCGCCTGAAAAATAATGGCGAGGTCAAAGGAAATCCTTTCTTGCTCCGCTTCATGCCGGACGATGAGATCACAATGGTCATTTTCCAGGATGGGCGAGTGCTTGTACACGGCACGAATGATATGGTAAAAGCAAAATCCTATTATGCTAGATACATGGGTTCATAGATATTTAATAGAAGTTTGCAAGTAAAGTGAAAACAGCATTTTAAAAAAGGGGAGAGAAAAATGGCAGGCTACATAGATGAGTTAAAGAGAGTCATAGGGGAAGAACTTGTAACTGTGAATGAAACAATATTGGAACTTCACGGCCGGGATGAGTCTTATCACGAGCCACGCCTGCCGGATGTCGTTGTATTCCCCCGGATTAAAGAGGACGTCAGCAAGGTGCTCAATTTTGCGAATGAGCGGAAAATTCCAGTCGTCCCATTTGGATTGGGAACAAGTCTTGAAGGGCATGTCATCCCGGTAAATGGCGGGATCTCTCTTGACCTTTCCCAGATGAATGCGATCGTCGAAGTGAAGGAAAGTGACTTTCTCGTAAAAGTCCAGCCTGGCGTAACGAGGTCTGTCCTGAATAAAGAGCTGAAGAAGTATGGCTTGTTTTTCACCGTCGATCCGGGTGCAGATGCGACGCTTGGCGGGATGGCGGCAACGAATGCGAGTGGCACGACCTCTGTCCGCTACGGCATCATGCGCGATCAGGTCAGGGACCTTGAAGTTGTGCTCGCGAACGGTGATATCATCCATACCGGCAGTCTTGCTGCTAAATCTTCATCAGGCATCCACCTGAACGGCATGTTTGTCGGCTCGGAAGGAACACTCGGAGTCATAACCGAGCTGACTCTGAAAGTGTATGGAATCCCTGAGGCGATTACGGCAGCCCGGGCAGTATTTCCTTCTGTAAAAAATGCTGTCGACGCTGTAGTTGGAATTTTAGCCGGCGGGATTCCCGTAGCACGGATTGAGTTCGTCGATGCTGAGTCGGTGAAAAAAGTGAATGAATACATGAAAACAGATTACGAAGAAAGCACGACGCTGTTCATGGAATTCCACGGCAACGAAGCAGGACTGGCCCAGGATGTCGAGTTTGCTACTGAAATTTTGAAGGACCACGGATGCTCCGATTTTCAATTCGAGGCCGATTCAAAAGCACGCAATCAGCTTTGGGAAGCCAGGCATAATCTGCTTTACGCCTATAAACACACAGCCGGCAAGAAAAGCATCATGCTGACAGATGTCAGTGTCCCTGTTTCTGAATTGACCGGCGCAATCCTCCACACTCGTGAATTGATCGATGCTTCTTCGATCGAAGGCTCGATCGTCGGCCATGTCGGAGATGGTAATTATCACGTTTTGCTGCTGATGGATAAAGAAAATCCTGAAGAGGTAAAAGATGGAGACCGGATTAATGAAGAAATCGTCCACTACGCTCTGAAGCGTGGCGGCACCTGCACCGGAGAACACGGAGTAGGGCTTGGAAAAGCGAAATACCAGCGGCTTGAGCATGGCGCTGCCTATGAAGTCATGAAATCGATCAAGAAAACCCTCGATCCGAACGGAATTTTGAATCCTGGGAAGATTTTTATAGATTAAGATAAATAAAGCTGCCGATCGGCAGCTCTATTTGGTGTTAAGAATGGTTTTGGGCTGTAATCACTATAAAAATCGGAGCTATAACTACAATGAAGTGATTAATCACCACGTTTTTAGAGCTAATCACTACGTTTTAGATGGAAATCACTACGATTTCTATACTAATCACTGCGTTTTAGATGGAAATCACTACGATTTCTATACTAATCACTACGTTTTAGATGGAAATCACTACGATTTCTATACTAATCACTACGTTTTAAAAGGAAATCACTACTTTTTCCAATTTAATGGTAAAACATTCACCTTCCAAGTGGATTAAACCCAACGGTTATTGATTGCATTGCTCTCCTTCGCAATTCCCTAAACAAAAATCCGAACCAACAAATACCCAAACACCGAAAGCAGCACAGATCCGGCAAGTCCTGCTGACAATGCCTTTCCGCCCATTTGCCTGAAGGATTTAAAGTCGACATTCAAGCCCAGTCCTGCCATTGCCATGCCGATTAACAAGTAGGCAAAGCTGACGATTGCCGAAGCAGCATCTTCGCTGACGACTCCTATCGTATTGAACGCACTCACTGCAAGGAATCCGAGGATAAACCACGGGATTGGCAGTGTGGATAAAGTCATTTTTTGACCAGCGTCACCGCTTTCCTTCCTCTGGATAAGGAATCCTATTAAAATAGCAACCGGAACAAGCAGCGCTACCCTGGTCAATTTTACGATAATGGCGAGGTCGAGAGCAGCCTGTCCAGCCGGGTCGGCAGCGGCGACGACATGGGCGATTTCGTGCAAAGTGCCTCCCGCAAAAACACCATATTCAAGTGCTTTCAAATCAAGGTAAGAGAATATCAAGGTATAAAGAATCGTGAAAATCGTTCCGAGCACAGCAACATTGGCTGCACCAACAGCGGTTTCTTTTTCATTGGCCTTGATGACTGGTGCGATGGCGACAACTGCGGCTGCTCCGCAGATTGCTGTCCCGCAGGCAGTCAGGATGCCAAGCCTTTTTTCTACCTTAAAAAGCCTGCTTAATCCATAGACGACGACCAGTGCAAACGCCAGGTTCGCAAATGCGATTAAAAATACCGTCGAACCGGCATTGTAAATATCGTACAGATTCAGCCTGAATCCAAGCAAAATGATACCGAGGCGGAGCAGCTTTTTGCTGGAATAAGAAGCACCTTCCAACAGGCTGCCGTTCACTCCGACAGACGCCCGCCATATCATTCCCAGCATGATGGCAATGACAAGCTGGCCCATGATTGAAAAGAATGGCAGGCCGGCAATCAATCTGGCAGCCATTGCGAGCGCAAGAGTTAGGGCAATACCTCTCATGACGGGCATGGTAAAACGAGGCAGTAAATCATTTATTTTCATTTATTACACGTCCTTATAAACTTTCTAACTACCACTTTACCGAATAAAAGAAAAATAGCAAAACCCATATATGTATTTGAACGGAATTGTCAATATTCACAAAACGGATATATGTAAGCTGAGCAGGGCTGCTGGGTGGTGCTTAAAATAAAGGTAACTATATCCTCCCTAAGCAGGTGAGCAAAATGGAGAAGAGCATGTCGGAGGGAAGGTTTCTTGTATATATTGTAGCTGCGGTCATGCTTTTGATGGTGATCCATCTCTATCATGCCGACCTTTCGTCCCATTTGAACCCTGAAAATTATATTGCCATCCATACGCTTCTGGAATTTTTCAGTATTGCCGTTTCCTTTTCGATCTTCTCTTATGGCTGGAAAGCGTTCGGCTTCTCGAAATCCAGGAAAATCCTGATGCTGAGCTTTTTATTTTTCATTGTGGAATGCTCGATTTATTTCATACACTCACATTCCAGGGAATGCCCTTTTTTATCACGGAAAGTTCCATCGCGAAGGCAACATGGTTCTGGGTTTCCGCCCGCATCATTGAGTCATTATTGATCGTGCTCGTGCTCGTCCTGCCGGAACGGAGGCTGCAGCAGGATCCGAGGCGCATTTGCCTGGCAGTCTGCACTGCAGTCATCGGAGTCATTATTTTCGTGATTTTCAGGTATGAACAGAGCCTTCCGCTGCTCGTCATTGAAGGCAAAGGGACAACCATGCTAAAAAATCTCATAGAATACGGTGTCAGTTTCCTGCACTTCATCTCAATTGTCATATCACTTTACTTTTATAATGAAGGCAAAAATGGCCAGCATTTATACGTGGCGCTGGCATTCACGTTTCTGTTTTTGTCCGAACTCGTTTTCACCATTTACCAGAGCGTTTATGATATCGACAATTTCACTGGCCATCTGTACAAGGCGCTTGGCTACTTTTTTATCATGAGGGGTTTCTACTTCTCGAGGCTTGCAGACGATAGCTTTCTGAAGGATCCTCATGAAAAAATGTGGCGGCAGAGTGAGGAGATGATCCAGAGCCATTATAGAATCATTTTCAAGCTGTCAAAAAAGGGTGGTGACTTCATCCATCACATTGTTGGCGGCGGGCTGCTGAATGATCTTGGCTTTACCCCGAATGAAATCAATGGCAAGACCCTCGATGATTTCCTTCCCGATAAGGCAGGAAGAATTGAAAGGTATTATGACTGTGTCTGGAAAAATAATGAGAAGATTGTCTTTGAGATTGAAATTGGCGGACAAACGTATGCGATATCGCTCATGCCTGTTATGACCAATGGCGAGGTAGTGGAAATAGCAGGAGCAGTTATGGGGATCGTCAAGTATTCACGGTTGGATCGCTGTTCCAGAAATACGAAGGCCGATGCTTTGTAAGCTTTGATCGAACCTGCAGAAATGCAGGTTTTTTGTTTCTCCAATCCCCTCCAGTACCGAAAGGAATTTTATGAAAAAAGCGAATAAGCTATAAGTATCAGCCCTGTCCAATTATGAGGGTGACATAATCAGGAAGGGAGTGCCGGACTTCTGAAGTCGAAATATTAAAAATAGTCTTTTTTCAGGATATTATTTAGGGAATCGAAGTGTTAAACTGGGTGTGTGTTTACAAATTTCTACAATGTTCCTGAAAAATGTAAGCATTTACAATTATAACGGAAGAGGTGTTGAAGGTGCTAGGATTTTTACAAAGAATCGGGAAGGCTTTGATGCTTCCAATCGCTGTTTTACCTGCAGCTGCGTTATTGCTGCGTCTTGGGCAGCCGGACTTATTGGATATTGCTTTTATTTCTGCGGCAGGTGATGCGATTTTTGCCAATCTTGCACTATTATTCGCAATTGGTGTGGCAGTTGGTATTTCGAAAGATGGCCACGGTGCTGCTGGGCTAGCCGGTGCTATAGGCTATTTCGTTTTGACAAAGGGTGCAGGTGCTGTCAATGAAAGCATCAATATGGCGGTGCTTGGCGGTATTTTGTCCGGGGTTATCGCCGGTTTGCTTTACAACCGTTTTCACGATATTAAGCTGCCTGACTGGCTCGGTTTCTTCGGAGGCAAACGTTTTGTTCCGATCATTACTTCATTAGTGATGATTGTTTTAGCTGGTATTTTTGGTTATGTTTGGCCGCCAATCCAAACTGGCATTAACAATGTCGGTGAATGGATTGTCGGTGCAGGTGCAGTTGGAGTAGGTGTATTCGGTTTCTTGAACCGTTTATTGATTCCGATGGGCCTTCACCACGTTCTAAACACGCTTGTGTGGTTCGAATTTGGTGAATTCACAAATGCCGCAGGAGAGGTTGTCAAAGGCGACCTGAAACGTTTCTTCGCTGGTGACCCTAAAGCCGGTATCTTCATGAACGGTTTCTTCCCAGTCATGATGTTCGGCCTTCCAGCTGCAGCATTCGCGATGATTGCCGCGGCGAAAAAGGAACGCAAGAAGGCTACTGCAGGAGCGCTTATCGGTTTAGCCTTCACATCATTCCTGACAGGGATCACGGAGCCAATCGAATTCTTGTTCATGTTCCTGTCTCCAGTCCTTTACGGAATTCACGCTGTATTGACTGGTCTGGCAATGTCCATCACCTATATGCTCGATATCCATCATGGATTCGGATTCTCAGCGGGTGCAATCGACTTTGTGCTGAACTATGGGATCGCCCAAAAGCCATTGCTTCTGCTCGGTGTCGGCCTTGTGTACGCAGTGCTGTATTTCGTGATTTTCTACTTCCTGATCATCAAGCTTGACCTCAAGACGCCAGGACGAGAAGACGAAGTTGAAGGCGAGTTCACGGAAAGCGGCGCGTCAAAAGGCAATTACGCAGAGCTTGCAGATCATTATCTTGCAGCATTAGGCGGCAAAAGCAATCTCAAGGACCTGGATAACTGCGTAACCCGACTTCGTTTAAAAGTCGATGATATGACAAAAGTAAATGAAGCGGAACTTAAGCGCCTTGGCGCAAAAGGTGTATTAAAGCTTAATAAAACAGACCTTCAAGTCATTGTAGGAACCGATGTAGAGTTTTTGGCCAATGAAATGAAGCGAAAATAAGAAAGACAGACTTGGCGGCAAAGCACCGCCAGGTCTTTTTTACACAAGCTGATTTGTTTGGAGAATTGGATGAAATAGAACCTATACATAAATGGAGGGTTATTTATGAAACGTCTGCTGGACTGCACAGCATCTGATTTTGAACAAATGACGGGACAGGATTTGAAAAAGGCGATCATCGCTTCGGAGGGACGGACGATTTTATCTGAGGTGATTGGAGCGTTCTCGCCGCTTTACTCGGCAGTGACGAATGCCGAACTGGCAGCGGCATTTGGAGCAGATCTTATCCTGCTGAACTTCTTCGATGTGATGAATCCCTCTATCGAGAGCTTGCCGGAAGCAGTGCCGTCTGAAGTGGTCCGCCAATTAAAGAAGCTGGTTGGCCGTCCGATTGGCTTGAACCTTGAGCCAGTCGACCTCCAGGCGGACAAGCTTGAAGCACTTCAGCAGCTTCCTGAAGGAAGGGTGGCTACTAATGCTTCGCTTAAAAGAGCGAAGGAGCTTGGCTTTGATTTCGTCTGCTTGACCGGCAACCCAAAAACAGGTGTGACGAATGCTGAGATTACGAAAGCAATTGAAAAAGCACGAGCAGCATTCGGTCCAGACGGATTGATCATTGCTGGAAAAATGCATGGGGCAGGGGTGGCCGGTGAAACGGGAAGCTCAATGATGACGGAAGAAACCTTGCATAGGTTTGTCGAGGCGGGTGCTGACATTATCTTAATTCCGTCGCCGGGCACAGTACCAGGTTTTACGGTCGAAAAGACGGCAAAGCTAATTGACCTCGTCCACCAAAAAGGAGCTCTTGCTATTTTAACGACCGGAACAAGCCAGGAGGGGGCGGATGAACAAACAATCAAACAAATCGCCCTGAACAGCAAGATGGCCGGTGCTGACCTCTACCATATTGGAGACGCCGGGGCAGCAGGCATCGCTTCTCCTGAGAACATAATGGCCTATTCGATTGTCGTACGAGGCAAACGGCATACTTATGTCCGGATGGCAGCCTCTGTCAGAAGATGAATTCCTGATTTTTCAAGTTGATATCAGCCATAATCCGGGTAAAAGTAAAGTCTAACGCTGATACTAACTTGAGGAGGGGTACAATATGGAAAAGGACAAGTTTATAAATATCGATCCAAAAGCAAAGCCTGTCAATCAAGGTTCTGAGCAGGAACAAATGGAAACAGCGGAAGCGAACATGAAGCTTCAGGATGCTTTTTACGATGAAAACGAAAGCAACGGAGTCGATCCTGCCAACCTGAATAACCAGACAGCCATCCTGACTGATATGGACTAAAAGCCGGCAATTGTTTGCCGGCTTTTTTCTTGTAGTTAAGGAAACTATAAAATTTTTGAGTTGTGGATGAAGTTTTCTTAATCCAGCTCCAGCGCCTAGCCCCTCGAGACGCTTCGGTCCGCACAATGAAGTCAAAGAACGACTTCACCGGTCGGCCCTCCAGCGCTTGTCGGGGCTGAACGAGGCGCTTGCGCTTTTTGTCCATGCTAATGTTTCAATTTCAGAATCATATCTTCATCCGGCGTGATGTATACGGTTTGCTGCTGTTCATAAATAACGAACCCAGGCTTTGCTCCGGCTGGTTTCTTCACATGACGCACCTTGGTAAAGTCGACAGGAACGGAGCTTGAGTTCCTTGCTTTGCTGAAATAGGCGGCAATCTGGGCTGCTTCGAGAATTGCTTCTTCAGATGGCTCTTTGCTCCTGATCACCACATGTGATCCCGGAATATCTTTTGTATGAAGCCATATTTCATCGCGGGCAGCTACCTTGTTGGTAAGGTAATCATTTTGCTTATTATTTTTCCCGACGAGGATTTCAGTACCGTCGGAAGAGCGATATTTTTCAAGATTAGGCTTTAGGTTTTGCTTGTTTTTATTTCCTTTTTTCTGACGGGCGCGGATATATCCACCTTCAATCAATTCTTCCCTGATTTCCTCAATATCCTTTGGTGAAGCAGCCTCAACCTGCTGCAGGAGAGAATCGAAGTAGGAAACCTCTGCTTTGGCTATTTCAATTTGTTGTTTTACGATATTGACTGAGTTCTTCGCCTTTTGATATTTAGTGAAGTATCTTTGGGCATTTTCCGAAGGTGTTTTCCTAGGCTCCAACGGGATCGTGATTGATGCACCATCTTCGTCATAATAATTAACAACGATAATTTCCTTCATGCCCTTTTCGACCATAAAGATGTTAGCGGTCAGCAGCTCTCCATATAGTTGGTACTGTTCAGCCATTTTTGCATCTTCAAGAGTTTTTTCTAGTTTTAAGATCTTTTTCTCATTCTTCTCTTTTTCATTAGCGATCAGACGCTCTAGGTCATTGCCCTGCTGCTTGACCCGGTCCCGTTCAGCCTTGCCAAAATAAAAACGGTCGAGCAGACTGCTCAGAGACTCAAAGGATTTTGCTTCACCCTTCAAATGTTCAAGAGGAATCAGGTAAAATGCTTCCTTATTGCTGCCATACGTAATGGAAGGTTTGTAGTGGTGTTCTCTGAACTCACTCATTACGGAGATGAAGGCCTTTGGAATGGTCGTGCGGTTTGCAAGGCCAGCTTTAAAGACTATTTCCCTGGCCAATACCGGTGACACTCCCGCAAAATTAGAAACCAGCTGCTTATCGAGTTTGCCTGCATTAAAATCGATTACCCTTAGCACATCTTCTTCCTGCGCCTCAAACGGGTTGATTTTTTCTTGTTGGGGAGGGAACACATATTCTTGCCCAGGCATGATCGCCCTGTGTGTATTCACCGCAAATGAAACATGCTTGATGCTGTCAAGGATCATATTTCTGTTTTTATCGACGATGATAATGTTGCTGTGGCGTCCCATGATTTCAACAATCAACTGCTTGTAGGATATATCGCCGATTTCATTTCTTCCTTTTACTTCAAAAATAATCATCCGGTCAAGGCCGGCCTGTTTGATATCTTCTATTATGAAGCCTTCAAGGTGTTTGCGCAGAAGCATGCAGAACATTGGTGGTTCGTTAGGGTTATCATATTGCTCGTTTGTGATTTGGACTCTGGCGTAGCTCGGGTGAGCAGACAAGAGCAGCTTATGGTTAACGCCGTTTGCCCTCACAGCAAGGATAATCTCATTTTTATAAGGCTGGTGAATTTTATTGATTCGTCCCCCATTAAGAAGGGAGGAAAGTTCGTTTGTGATGGCTCTTGTAAACAATCCGTCAAATGACATATGAAATACATCCTTTTCTATTTATCTCTCGTTTAAGCGTTTATGGCTGCATACGCTTTTCTTGATTCTCAAGCACTTGTCTCTCAGTTGGACAGTCGCCTCCGCTTTTCTCTTGTCCAGCTCCAGCGCCTAGCTCCTCGAGACGCTTCGGTCCGCCCAATGAAGTCAAAAAGCGACTTCACTGGTCGGCCCTCCAGCGCTTGTCGGAGCTGATCAAGGCGCTTCCGCTTTTATATTGTCCAGCTGCGGCTCCTAACTCCTCGAGACGCTTCGGTCCTGCCAATGAAGTCAAAGAACGACTTCACTGTCAGGCCCTCCAGCGCTTGTCGGAGTTGGACAGTCGCCTTCGCTTTTCTATTCTATAAACATCTTATCATTTTTTTGGACAGGGCTGAATAAGCTTTCTTTAGAGTAGGACAAACAAGGAGGAAGTGTGATGGCCCCATGAAGTTCCATGAGATGAATGAAAACGAAATAGCTAGTGCCTTAAGAACAGATTTTACAGAAGGATTGGAAGAAAAGGAAGTAAAACGCAGACGTGAACAGCATGGATATAATGAATTGGCCGAGGGGGAGAAACAATCGGCCCTGTTATTATTCTTCAGCCAGTTCAAGGATTTCATGGTACTGGTGCTCCTTGCAGCAACTTTGATATCAGGCCTTCTTGGTGAAATGGTCGATGCGATCGCCATCATTGCCATTGTTCTCGTAAATGGGATACTCGGTTTTTTTCAGGAAAGGAAGGCGGAAAAATCACTTGATGCCCTGAAAGAGCTTTCTGCTCCGCAGGTCCATACTTTGCGTGATGGAGAGTGGACCAAGATTCCGTCAAAGGAAGTCGTACCTGGAGATATCCTTAAATTTATAAGCGGGGACAGGATTGGTGCGGATATCCGCTTGATTGAATCCAGAAGTCTGGAAATTGAAGAGTCAGCGCTTACGGGAGAGTCTGTCCCAGTACAAAAAAACACAAGTCCTTTGAGGATTCCTAACCCGGGGCTTGGTGATATGGAAAATATGGCGTTCATGGGTACGATGGTCACAAGGGGAACTGGAACTGGTGTTGTCGTTGCTACAGGAATGAAAACAGCAATGGGCCAGATCGCTGACTTGCTGCAGACGGCCGAAACACAGGAAACACCGTTGCAGCGCAGACTGGAACAGCTGGGCAAAATCCTGATTACAGCGGCCCTTTTCTTAACACTATTGGTAGTAGGGATCGGAGTGCTTCAGGGGCATGATCTATATACGATGTTCCTTGCTGGGGTGAGTTTGGCGGTAGCCGCGATTCCGGAAGGACTTCCTGCAATTGTCACTGTGGCATTGTCACTTGGTGTCCAGAGAATGATCAGGAAGAATGCAATCGTCAGGAAGCTGCCGGCAGTGGAGACACTTGGATGTGCATCTGTCATTTGTTCTGACAAAACAGGGACGATGACGCAAAACAAGATGACGGTCACTCATCTTTGGAGTGGCAATAAAACCTGGACAGTCGACGGTGTAGGATACTCACCGACAGGGTTGTTCTTTCATAATGACAAAAGCGTGGACCCGCAAAATGAAAAATCACTGCAGCAGCTGCTGACATTTGGCATGCTTTGCAACCACGCTGAAATGATTGATAAAGATGGTGAGTACGCTATTGATGGTGACCCAACCGAAGGTGCTCTGCTGGTTGCCGCAATGAAAGCCGGCTATAGAAGAGAGAACTTGCTCAACCAGTTTGAAATTGTAAATGAATTCCCGTTCGATTCCCAACGAAAAATGATGAGCATGATTGTGAAAGATAATACGGGACGTAAATTCGCAGTTGTAAAAGGAGCACCGGATGTCCTGATTGGATTGAGTGATTCAATCCTTTGGGACGAAAGACAACAGCGCCTGACAAAAGAATTGACTGCGAAAGTCCAGGGGGCAATTAATGAACTGGCAGGCAATGCATTGAGAACCATCGCGATTGCCTTCAAACCCATCCCGCAAAATACAGTAGTCCTTCATGAGAATGAGGCAGAAAAAGGCCTGACTTTCATCGGATTGCAGGGTATGATCGACCCGCCGCGTCCTGAAGTGAAAACAGCTGTAAAAGAATGCCGCGATGCAGGAATCAAAACGGTGATGATTACTGGTGATCACGTCATTACCGCAAAGGCGATTGCGAATCAGTTAGGCATTTTAACTAAAGGCAGCAAAGTATTGGAAGGAAAAGCGTTATCAGAGATGTCCGTTTCTGAGCTGGAAGATATCGTCGATGATGTCTCCGTTTTTGCACGAGTTTCGCCAGAACATAAACTAAAGATCGTCAAGGCACTGCAAAACAGAGGACATATCGTCGCTATGACAGGCGATGGCGTAAACGATGCTCCAGCAATTAAAGCGGCAGATATTGGTGTTGCTATGGGGATTACAGGTACTGATGTTGCGAAGGAAGCATCTTCGCTCGTACTTCTGGATGATAACTTTGCCACTATTAAAGCAGCCATTAAAGAAGGCCGGAACATTTATGAAAACATCAGAAAGTTCATTAGATATCTCCTGGCTTCCAATGTAGGAGAGATATTGGTCATGCTTTTCGCGATGATCATAGGTTTGCCGCTGCCGCTAGTACCGATTCAAATCCTGTGGGTAAACCTGGTAACAGATGGCTTGCCTGCCATGGCATTAGGACTTGACCAGCCTGAGGAAAATGTAATGAAAAGGGCGCCGCGCCATCCTAAGGAAGGAGTATTTGCCCGGGGATTAGGCTGGAAAGTCGTTTCAAGAGGATTCTTGATTGGGTTAATGACTTTGTTCGCATTTATGATTGTCTATAATAGAAATCCAGATGACCTTATATACGCCCAAACGATTGCATTTACTACACTTGTGATGGCACAGTTGATCCATGTATTCGACTGCCGAAGCGAAAAATCAATCTTCGCTCGCAACCCGTTTGAAAACAAATATTTAGTTTGGGCCGTCATTTCATCATTGGTCATGGTACTTGCCGTTATTTATTCACCTGTCTTGCAGCCAATATTCCATACAGTTCCAATACTGGCGATTGACTGGTTGTTAATCCTAGGCTTATCGGCAATTCCTACATTTTTGCTTGCAGGAACATTTTTTGCAAGAAAAACAAAGAGAAATATGATATAATCCGTTAGGTAATAGAGAAGGCTCTATTGCCTTTCTTTTTTTTTTCGTAATCTTTCTTGCACTTACTGCTGAAAAGTTTTATGAAAATAAATACGTTCCTAGACTCAGTTTCGAGGTCAGGGCGAGAAAAAAACAAGTATTAGAGATAACATAAATGAATATGCCTGTTCCATGGGTCTACAGGAAACTCGACTTTTTAGAAGGCTCTTTTCTCAAACTTTTTTGCTATTGGCTACAAAATAGGATTAAATGACCTATGTTCCTTCACAAAATCAAAGGTTATTAAGAGAAAAGAGCTAGCACACTTAATACCGAACTACAAAATGGCTTTTATCACGTTAAAATCGTGGTTAGGATTTTAACAACAATCTTACGAAAACAGCCTTTTAGAAAGAATGGATGTGTCTGAATTGGTCGTCAGTATGACTGGGTTTGGAAGGAGCAGGGCTGAATCAGAGAGGTTCAGCGTCACAGTCGAGGTAAAAACGGTCAATCACCGATTTTGTGAATTCCATATTCGCATGCCCCGGCAGCTCCTGAAAACGGAAGAAAAAATAAAAAAGAAACTCGGCGAACACATAAAAAGAGGGAGAGTCGAAGTATTTGTAACTTTGGAGGGCGAGGGCATAGTTAGCCGAAGTGTACATATTGACTGGAAAGCCCTGGACGAATTAGTCCTTCACATATCAGAAATTAAAAACAGGTACAGCATAACGGGGGATATTGAGCTCCGCGATATTGTCAGCAGGGAAGAAATCATCCATATTGAGGAAATAGAAGCTGAAAATGAAGAACTTGAACTTCTTGTCCTTTCAGCCGTTGAGGATGCTGGCGACCAGCTGGTCCAAATGCGCAAGCTGGAAGGATCAGCTCTTGAAAAGGATGTATTGCAGCATATACAGCAGCTTAATGAAAACATTTCAAATGTGAAAAAGCTTGCACCTAATGTTGTAGAACAGTACCGAGAGAGGCTTCATAAGAAAATGGCTGAATTTATGGATAGCCAGGCAGATGAGGACAGAATCCTTACCGAGGTTGCCTTCTTTGCAGATAAAGCTGATATCAGTGAAGAGATTGCCCGGCTTGAGAGCCATGTAAGTCAATTCAAAGAGATAGTGAAGGCGAATGAGCCTCTTGGAAGGAAACTTGATTTTCTCCTTCAGGAAATGAATCGCGAGGTCAACACGATTGGTTCTAAGGCGAATGATTCAAGGATTGCCAGGGAAGTTGTCGAAATGAAAAGTCTCCTGGAAAAGGTTAAGGAACAAGTACAAAATATAGAGTAGCGTTTAGAAAGGGTTTTTAAAGGCCAAAATAAATAACTGATGATTGGGGGACCATCATGGCAATAAAGCTTATAAATATAGGCTTCGGCAATATTGTTTCAGCTAACAGGATCATTTCGATCGTAAGTCCTGAATCAGCTCCAATTAAACGGATCATCCAGGACGCTCGCGACCGAGGATCGTTAATAGATGCTACATACGGAAGAAGGACCAGGGCTGTCATCGTCATGGACAGCGACCATGTCATTCTCTCTGCGGTACAACCGGAAACGGTAGCTCACCGCCTGAATGACCGTGATGATATTATTGATGAAGGGTAGGACTATTTAATGCAGGAAAAAGGATTGTTGATTGTTCTTTCAGGACCATCAGGGGTTGGCAAAGGAACGGTTCGGAAAGAATTATTTTCCCAGCACGATACAGCTTTTGAATATTCCGTGTCCGCGACAACAAGGCTGCCGCGTGAAGGGGAACAAAATGGAGTAGATTATTTCTTCAAGAGCAGGGAAGAATTTGAAGAAATGATCAAACAGGACCAATTGCTAGAGTATGCAGAGTTTGTTGGCAATTACTATGGGACTCCAGTTGAGTACGTCCGCGAAACCCTCGATGCGGGAAGGGATGTTTTCCTTGAGATTGAAGTTCAGGGAGCAAGCCAGGTAAGGAAGAAATTCCCGGAGGGACTTTTCATTTTTCTTGCACCTCCTAGCCTTTCAGAACTTGAAAACCGGATCGTGACACGAGGCACTGAAACGGAAGATATCATCAAAGGCAGGATGAAAGCTGCAAGAGAAGAACTTGAAATGATGGAATTATATGATTATGTGGTTGAAAACGATCATGTTGAAAACGCAGCCGACCGAGTTAAGTCAATCGTTGTGGCAGAACACTGCCGCAGGGAACGTGTTCAACATCGTTATAAAAAAATGCTGGAGGTAGAATAAATGCTTAATCCTTCTATTGACTCTTTAATGACTAAAATTGATTCAAAATATTCATTGGTATCGGTTGCGGCAAAGCGCGCGCGCAGCATGCAGGTCCACATGGATGCTAAATTAGATAAGTATGTTTCCCACAAATTCGTTGGCAAGGCACTTGAAGAAATCAACGCAGAAAAGCTTCACTTCAAGACAGCAGGAAGCCATGAAGAGTTAAATATCAACGAATAACACCGCGATAACAACCTATTTATTGGGTTGTTATTTTTTGTTTAGGCCTTTATGGGACATAGAAAACTTCTAAAAGCCCGAAACGGGGTTTTTGCTAGTAAAAGGTTCTATAGAAACATTCTATAAGCCCGAATTGGGATTTTTGCTAGTAAAAGGTTCTATAGAAACATTCTATAAGCCCGAATTGGGATTTTTGTTAGTAAAAGGTCTTATAGAAAAGTTCTAAAAGCCCAAACCTGGAATTTTTTCCGCAAAAAGGTCACATAGACAAACAAAATAACCTAATAAACAGTGACCCAGTCAAGGTAGGTCATTATGTAAGGCTCTGTTCATGTCCCAGCGATATATTAAAGTACCTACCTTGCCTTTTTCATGCTTAATCTGTGAAAAAATGTTATAGTTCAATCATAATGATAGTTTGTTGTAAAATGGGGGTTCTCTGACATGCTGAACGGTAAAAAAATTCTATTGTGCGTGACCGGTGGGATCGCTGTATATAAGGGTGCTGCGCTGACGAGCAAGCTTACCCAGGCTGGTGCTGAAGTGAAGGTAATCCTGAGTGACTCTGCAGCTAAATTCGTAACTCCGCTCACTTTTCAGGCATTGTCCAGAAGTGAAGTTTATACAGATACATTCGACGAGAAAAATCCTGAAAATATCGCCCATATCCACTTAGCTGATTGGGCTGATTTGATTATAATTGCTCCGGCAACAGCCAACATTATCGGCAAGCTTGCAAACGGGATTGCGGACAATATGATTTCTACAACACTCCTGGCTGCGACTGCACCGGTATGGGTTGCACCGGCAATGAATGTACATATGTACCAGCATCCTGCTGTCAAGAAAAACATGGAAACTCTAAAAAGCTTCGGTTATGAATTTATTGAACCGGGTGAAGGGTATTTAGCATGTGGATACACAGGCAAGGGCCGTCTTGAGGAACCAGAGAGAATCACAGAGCTTGCTGGCCAGTTTTTCAATAGACAACACTGGGAACTATCGGGGAAATCCGTCCTGATTACTGCAGGCCCTACAAGGGAAAAAATCGATCCTGTACGATTCCTCACCAACCATTCAACGGGCAAGATGGGGTACGCAATTGCAGGGGAAGCAGTGAAAATGGGTGCAAGAGTGATCCTTGTGTCGGGGCCGGTCAACCTGGAACCTCCAATGGGAGCTGAAGTGATCAAAGTAGAAAGTGCCGAGGAAATGTACCAGGCTGCCCTGGAACATTTTGATGATGCTGATGTCATGATTGGAACAGCAGCCGTAGCGGATTACCGGCCGAAGTATATATATGAAGAGAAAATGAAGAAAAAAGAAGGCGACCAGGCTCTTGAGCTGGAAAGAACGAAGGATATCCTCTTTGAGCTTGGTCAAAGGAAAAAGGACCAGGTGATTGTGGGATTTGCGGCTGAAACAAATGATGTCGAAAACCATGCAAAGGGCAAGCTTGCCAGAAAAAACGCAGACATGATTGTAGCGAATAACGTTAAGCAGGAAGGGGCAGGCTTTGGTGCTGATACGAATATTGTCACCATTTACAAAAAGGATGGTACGAACATCGAACTGCCTTTGATGCCAAAAGCAGATGTAGCCCGAAATATCCTTACCGAAGTTGTCCAATTGTTAAAAAAGGATGAAAGCTTATGAATATAGCAAGCGTTATTGTCGATGTGCCAGCAAAGCAAACCGACAAAACTTTTGACTATAAAATTCCTGAAAAATACAAAGATGTGATCAAGCCCGGGACAAGGGTGATCGTCCCCTTTGGTCCAAGAAAAATCCAGGGCTTTGTCAGGGATCTTAAGGGAGAGTCCAGTTTTTCGAAGCTGCGGGCAATCATCGAACCTCTTGATTTGACACCGGTATTGAATGAAGAGCTTCTACAGCTGGGTGACTGGTTGACTGAGCATACACTAAGCTATAAAATCTCCTCTTATCAGGCAATGCTACCAGCAGCTTTAAAGGCTAAATATGAAAAGAAAATTGTCCTGGCAAAAGGAACAGAGTTAACCGACCTGTCTGAAAATTTAATAGAGTTATTCAGAGAAAATAGAGAAATTAAATGGGAGGATGCTGTTTCGAAGGGGCTTGTCCAGCAACTTCAAAAGGAGGCGGCGTCTGGCAGGGTAGATGTTGTTTACCAGGTGAAGGACAGGGTACGCAAAAAGCTGCTCAAGCATGTTTCCCCAGCAATCGATCGTGATCAGCTGAAGGAGGCACGGGACAAACTTCCGCCACAGGCATCAGGGCAACAATCTGTGCTCGACTTCGTCCTTGAACATCCGGAGCCTGTGGAACAAAGGCTGATTCTCTCCACTCTTGGAATCTCCCAGGCATCAATACAATCACTCGTTAAGAAAGGTATATTGAAAGTTGAAGAACTTGAGGTATACAGAGACCCATATTCACAACGTGAATTTGAACGGAAAATTGCTCTGGAACTGACAGGAGAGCAAGAAAAGGCTATTAGCCCGATCCTTTCTGCAATTGAACAGGAATTGCATGAAGTCTTCCTCTTGTATGGTGTTACAGGCAGTGGGAAGACAGAGATCTATTTACAATCCATCCAGGAAGTCTTGAGGAAAGGCATGGAAGCGATTGTGCTTGTGCCGGAAATTTCATTAACGCCACAAATGGTCACGCGTTTCAAAGAGCGGTTTGGTGATTTGGTGGCTGTCATGCATAGCGGCCTGTCGGCTGGAGAGAAGTATGATGAATGGCGGAAAATCCAGCGTAAGGAAGTAAAAGTTGTTGTAGGTGCGAGGTCAGCGATATTTGCTCCATTTGAAAATATCGGCATCATCATCATCGATGAAGAACATGAAACGAGCTATAAACAAGAGGAGAACCCGAGATACCATGCAAGGGACGTGGCGATCCAGCGGGCTAAAACAAATGCTTGTCCGGTTGTCCTTGGCAGTGCAACACCTTCACTTGAATCATTTGCGCGGGCGCAAAAAGGAAGGTATACTTTGCTATCTCTGCCAAAGCGGATGAACAATAAGGCGCTGCCAACAGTTGAAATCGTCGATATGCGAGAGGAATTGCGGACGGGAAACCGGTCTATGTTTTCGGTAAAGCTTTTTGAAAAGATAAAAGACAGGCTGGAGAAAAAAGAACAGACTGTCCTGTTTTTAAATAAACGCGGGCATTCGTCGTTTGTGATGTGCCGTGATTGCGGATATGTCATGAACTGCCCGCATTGCGATATCACACTGACATACCACCGTTATAATGAGCAGATGAAATGCCATTATTGCGGCTATGAAGATAGGGTGCCGACGATTTGTCCTGAATGCAATAGCGAGCATATCCGCTATTTCGGGACCGGTACCCAAAAGGTTGAGGAAGAATTGTTAAAATTGATTCCTGAGGCGAGAATCATAAGGATGGATGTCGATACAACCGGCAGGAAAGGCTCACATGAAAAGTTGCTGACTGCTTTTCAGGAGGGCCAGGCAGACATTTTACTCGGGACGCAAATGATTGCGAAAGGGTTGGATTTTCCAAACATTACTTTAGTAGGTGTTCTTTCAGCTGACACAATGTTGAATCTGCCCGATTTCCGGTCCTCGGAAAAAACATTCCAGCTTTTGACGCAGGTTAGCGGGAGGGCTGGAAGGCACAAGCTTCCTGGAGAGGTAGTAATCCAGACTTATACTCCTGAGCATTACAGTGTTGAGCTTGCCGGGACACAGGATTACGACCGGTTTTACCAGCAGGAGATGCAGATTAGGAAGGTTCATCAGTACCCGCCATTTTATTACCTTTCCCTGGTGACTGTCAGCCATGAAGAATTGATGAAAGTCGTATCAGTTACTGAAAAGATCGCAAAATTCATCTCGTCAAGGCTGACGAATGAAGCAGTCGTTCTGGGTCCTGTAGCATCGCCAATCCCGCGGATCAACGATAGATATCGCTATCAATGTCTGATAAAATACAAAAAGGAACCAGAACTGAAAAATGCTCTTAAATCAATACTGGATCATTACCAGCAGGAAACAGGGACAGGAGCGTTGCAGATTTCTGTCGACCTCAACCCTTATATCCTGATGTAACGATATTTTTTAAGGTTTTGCATTGATTGCTGCTTTCCGAACAATAAAGTTATGGAATGAGCTTTCAGGAAAGTTTACGAAAAAAGATGATTGAACAAGCTAATACTAATATTTAAATGATTTATTGGAGGATTTATTTTGGCAGTAAGAAAAATAGTTAATTACCCGGCAGATATTTTGGAGCAGGAATGCGAAAAGGTCACAGTTTTCGATAAAAAACTGGCAAAGCTGCTGGATGACATGTATGATACAATGATTGAATTTGATGGTGTCGGCCTGGCCGCCCCTCAAATAGATATAAAGAAGCAGATTGCGATTGTCGATATTGATGATGAGCACGGTACGATTGAATTGATCAACCCGGTGATTCTCGAAACTCGCGGTGAGCAGACTGGACCTGAAGGGTGCTTAAGTTTCCCGGGATTATACGGAGAGGTCACTCGCCCGAACTATGTGAAGGTAAATGCACAGGATCGCAAAGGGAAAAGCTATGTATTAGAAGCAGAGGAGTTTTTGGCAAGAGCAATCCTGCATGAAATTGATCATCTGCACGGAGTATTATTCACCACTAAGGTGTCAAGATATATCGAAGAAGCTGAGTTAGAGGAGTTGAACCAGGAATGACAAGAATCGTATTTATGGGGACTCCGGACTTTTCTGTCCCGGTTTTGAGAAGATTGGTCGACGAAGGCTATGACGTCATTGGAGTCGTTACCCAGCCTGATCGCCCGGTTGGCAGAAAACGGGTCCTGACTCCGCCTCCTGTAAAAGCAGAAGCGTTGAAACATGATATCCCGGTTTATCAGCCGGAAAAAATTCGCCAGCAGGAGGAGCTGGATAAAATCCTGGCACTTGAACCGGATTTAATTGTTACTGCCGCATTTGGACAAATATTACCAAATCAGCTCCTCGAGGCACCGAAATATGGCTGCATCAATGTACATGCATCCCTTCTGCCAGAGCTTCGCGGCGGTGCACCAATTCACTATGCCATCATTGAAGGAAAAGAAAAAACAGGAATAACTATCATGTATATGGTTGAAAAGCTGGACGCAGGCGATATCCTGACTCAGGTGGAAGTACCTATTACGGAAACAGATACAGTTGGATCATTGCATGATAAAATGAGCGCAGCTGGTGCAGACCTCTTGTCAGAGACGCTTCCAAAGCTTTTAAAAGGAGAAATCACTCCTGTTCCACAAAACAATGAAGAAGCTACATTTGCATGGAACATCAAACGCGAACAGGAAAAAATTGATTGGAACAGAAAAGGTCTCGAGATATATAACCATATCCGAGGCATGAATCCTTGGCCTGTTGCCTATACCACTATGGATGGCGCAGTGTTGAAGCTATGGAGTGCCGAAAAGGCAAGCTATAAAGGAAGCGACGAACCTGGTACAATCGTCAAAATTGAAGAAGATGGTCTTGTTGTTGCGACTGGTGATGATACCGCAATTAAAATCACAGAACTTCAGCCGGCCGGCAAGAAAAAGATGGATGCGAAACAATTCTTGCTTGGGGCAGGAGCAAACTTAGAGTCAGGTGTTAAGTTAGGAGACACTAATGGGTAAAAAGAAAAATGTTAGGGATACAGCATTGCAGCTCCTCGAAACAATTGAAAAGAACCAGGCGTACAGCAATCTGCTCTTAAACAGCGCGATTGATAAAAATGAAATCAGCCCAATTGATGTAGGGTTGCTGACAGAATTGGTATATGGCACGCTTCAGCGCAAAATGACCATCGACTTTTACTTAAAGCCTTTTATCGAGAAAAATAAAAAGCTTCAAAGCTGGGTTATCAATCTGCTTCGCATGACAGTTTACCAGATGGTTTACTTAGATAAGATTCCGGAAAGAGCGGCAATTTTTGAAGCAGTGGAAATCGCAAAACGCAGGGGATATAAGGGCATAGCCAGTCTTGTGAATGGTGTGCTAAGGAGCATCCAGAGAAATGGATTACCCTCACTTGATTCCATTGCAAATCCTGCGGAAAGAATATCCATTGAGACCAGCCATCCTTTGTGGCTTGTAAAAAGGTGGGTAAACCAATTCGGTGAGGAAAAGACACGGGAAATGTGTGAAGTGAATTTAACTGCACCGCTTCAGACAGCGAGAGTCAATTTGACGAGAATC
>NZ_JBIQOE010000238.1:0-6244 GCF_047739415.1 Mesobacillus sp.
TTTCCATCCAGTGGAAATTTAAAATGTTCTAGTAATTTCATTTCCATTTTACAAATATTAAAGCAGTTTGGTTTTGCAAATTTACCAATAGGAGATAAAATAGTTTTAGCTTATGAAACAGGGGTGGTTTATTTGGATAAAGAACAGGCTGTCCGAATGCTGGAAAGTTTGAAGGATAAAGAAGTGGAAGAAATCTTTGTCTCGAAACAGGATTTTATGAAATTTCGTGAATTCCTGGTAAAAAGGGATGACTTTAAACACTTCAGGGGCATCGCCCAAAGAGGCGGAGATGTCATTTTTAGATATATCGATGAGGCAAGGAGCTAATCAGAGAAAAAACTGTGAGCTAAGGTAAATTTCACTATCCCTATTAGTGGAATAGTAGTAAAATATTAACACATACTGGTGAGGTGATCGTTGATGGAAACTATGTGCCCTGAGAAAATAATGGAAGAAATCGAACACAAACGTAAAGAGATGATTTCAGCCGCTGATGAAACAGGGTTTCTAAGCGTTCAGACCATATCAGCAAGCCAGAAACTTGATAAGCTTTTAAATATTATTCAGGAAGAACTACATATATTTTCAAAATGAATTTTGTAGGAACACTAAAAAAGTGTTCCTTTTTATTTGGATAAAATTGGTTGAAAATTCACTTTTTTATTATCAGGTGTTAAACTTTTCATAAGCCTTTTATAGAAAGAAGCAAGAGTTCACTCACAAGGGGAGGAAAAAGGAATGGAATTGGTAAACAAACTAGAGCAGTTAAAAATAGAAATTAATAAAAATGTGGTAGGACGAGAGCATGAGGTAGAGATGATGGTAATCGCGCTTTTGAATAATGGCCATATTCTGATGGAAAGTGTGCCAGGTACGGGGAAAACATTGCTTGCTAAAACATTTGCAAGTGCAATAAGCGGTCAATTTTCAAGAATTCAATTTACACCTGACGTTTTGCCGAGTGATATTACAGGAATCCAGTTTTTCAATCCGAAGCTTCAGGAGTTCGAATTAAAACCTGGTCCAATTGTCACTAATATTCTTCTGGCAGATGAAATCAACCGTGCAACACCGCGAACGCAATCAAGCCTGCTGGAGGCGATGGAAGAACACCAAGTAACGATTGATGGCCATACAATTTCCATGAAATCTCCTTTCCTTGTTATCGCAACCCAGAATCCTGTGGAATCCCAGCAAGGTACGTTCCAGCTTCCGGTTGCGCAGATGGACCGTTTCTTTATTAAGCTTTCTCTTGGGTATCCAGAAGTAAACGAAGAGAGGGAAATGATTCAAAAACATAGATTTGGGACTGCAATGGCAAAGGTCAACTCCGTAATAAGTGAGGAGGATATCAATTCTATTAAGCAGGAACTCAGGAATATAAAGTTAACTGAGGTAGTCGAAGAATATCTATTGCAAATCACCCGCAAAACAAGGAATCATCCTTCTATAGAATTAGGAATCAGCCCTCGGGGAACGCTTGCTTTAGTAAAGGCAGCTCAAGGTAGAGCTCTTATTAAGGGACGCAGCTATGTAGTTCCTAATGATGTGAAAGAGATGGCGCCCTTCGTGTTAGGACACAGAATTTATCTATCTGCGGAGGCTTCGCTGACGATGACTCCTGAAAAAGTTGTTGAGGATTTGCTGGAAACCATTCCTCTTCCAGTAGAAGTTGAGGTTTAAGAACATGCAATGGAAAAAAATCGTCATTGAGGACCGTTTTCTATCCATATTGGCGTTTCTCGGCATCCTATTACTGTTTGCAAGCTTTTACATAAATTCCTGGCTGATGTTTGGAGCCGGTCTGATGATTATCCTCATTGCAGCTGGTAATTCTTATTATCTGAAACATATTGGCGAAGGCTTGTTTTTTGATAACAGCCGCAAGCGAAATCGTTTTTTTATCGGAGACAAAGGAGAATGGAGCCTACAGTTCCTTAACCAAGGCCTGCCGATAATGAAAGGCAATCTCTGCATCTATTTTGACAGTGCTGTTGTCCCTGTATCGGGCGAGTATCATATCCATTCGTCAAGAGTTGATGTAAGCCTGCCATTTTCAATGGGACAAAAAGAGAAAATCAACATCAATATTCCTTTTAAAGCTGAAAAACGCGGGTTATCAAAAATAAGAAAAATGGAACTCCATATCCCACATTTCTTTGGATTCGGCGATACGATTCTCGAGTTCTCTGACGTTATCAATATAGAGGCACTAGTTTATCCCAAGGCTATTTCAGTGCACAATATCGATAAACAAAAGTCAATTAAGCCTGGACACAATCCATCCAATTTCTCACTGTTTGAAGATAACATGGGGCCAATCGGTACAAGAGATTATCTGCCGACAGACAGCTTCAACAGGATCAACTGGAAGGCAAGTGCAAGGAAGATGACATTACAGACGAAAGAATATGAACGGATCACTGAGGCCGGTGCTGTTCTTTTCATCAATGTTAGTGACGGCTATTCAGTGACTAGCAAGCTGGAATTTTTAATGAGCAGCTCAGCAGAAATGGCTTACTTTTTTCATAAGTGGAATATTCCTTTCTCGCTCTGCATGAATATCAGGTCTGCTGGGTTCACACCATTTACTTATCTGCCATTAGGGTCTGGCAAGGATCATCTGCAGAAGCTGCTTGATTTACTGGCAATTGCAGACTTCCATTCACCAACTATTCCACATGAGCAGATGCTATTTTTTTATAAAAGGCATTTACCGATTGCACCAACCATGATACATGCTGGGATTCGTACAACAGGATCAGATGGATATATCAAGGAATGGATAAGAGAGGGAGTTCAATTGTTCGAGCTGCAAATACATAATGAAAATGCCTTCCTGGAATCAATGGAAATTAAGTTGAAGGATGTGGCGGGCAGATGAAAAGAAGGGTTTTAAATATCTTTTTTCGTTTTTTTATAGAATGGACCTTTGCAAGCCTCATACTTGTGATATTTCATTTGCTTTCTTCCCAACAAATGCCTTTACTGGCAACCATGGGAACAGCTGCCGCAGCCTCAATACTTTTTACCATTCTATTGGACAGGAAGCCAAACCTTGCAAAGCCTTTGTATATTCTTGTCATCATCCCGCTTCTCTTTCTGATCGGCAGCTTGAGCAATCTGGAGCATTTTTACACCGGGATTATGGCCATATTGATTTTTTGGAGGGTGCTTAAATTCCATCAGGATTCAACAAGTCATTCAGAAAGTGTATGGCTTGTCATTACCTTTTTGATTGGGGTATTCATTTCACCGCTTGCTTATTTTTATGGCGGTTCCTATTTAATCCAAATTGTATTCCTTTTAATCTTTCAGCTACTGTTCATATTATCGGGGCAATTTTTGCTGAAGTGGATGGATATTGAACCGGGCTCGAAAAAGAGGTTTGCAGTCACTTACTCTAAGCTGCTGGGAGTTATATTGCTCCTTGTTGCTGTATTAACGTTTGGAAGAGGCATATTGAAAGAAATTTTCTTTTATGCCCTGCAATTGGTAGGATGGACTCTCTCCCTCCTGTTATATCCGTTCTTTGCCTGGATTGGTTCTGCGGATATGCAGGCCAGAGCCAATAAAGTATTTTCGGGACAGCTGCCCGATATGGAAAATGAAACATCAATCAAGCAGGCCAGGGAGGTTTTTGATCCGGATTTTTGGGGACCCATTCTATTCGCAGTATTAGTTGGACTTGCATTTTACTTTATTTATAAAAAAACCAATTTATTTAGCAGGCAGCCGGCGGAAGATGCGGTCCAAGCAGGGTTTGTAACCACAACCTCTATAGAAGGTCCAACAAGCAGTGGCCTGCTTAAAAGAAGGCGGCCAGCAGTACCAGATAACCTTATAAGAAAGGAAATTTTTCATCTTGAAAAATATGCCAATAAAAAGGAGCTGGGAAGGCTTCAACATGAAGATGTCAGGGAATGGTTCGACAGACTTGGCATCCAATATGACCTACGGACCATTCAGGAGTACGAAAAGGTAAGGTATGGAGAGAATTTGGTTGAACATATGGATGGCTGGTTTAAGGATGAAATCAAAGCAATAAAAAAACAATTCAATTTACTGGAAAAATTAAAAAAGGAAGAGGGCAAAACAGGATTGAAAGATAACTTAAAGAACATCTTCAGGCGATAAGATATCTTTTTGTCACAATTTCGATAAAATGAAAACGTTTTACTGAAAAAAATGCTCTAAACCTTTAAAAATCAATGTTTTTTCATTGTCTAACACTATCCAAAATGCTATTCTTTTGTGTGGGATGCCAATCCGAATTTCTGCGGAAATGATTGGAAACAATATATGGTGTGAAAGAACAATACAAATGGGTAAAATACAAATATCATTTTAGCGGCCTAAAGTTTTGACCTTTCGCTGAATTGAACCATTTAGTTTGGAAGGCATCATGTATGGTCATCTTAATCATCTATTTAAAAGGAGAATGATATAGTATGGTACAAAAACAATTCAAGGTTGTTGCTGAAACAGGAATTCACGCACGTCCTGCTACGATGCTTGTACAAGCTGCAAGCAAGTTCGATTCAGAAATTCATTTAGAATATAAAGAAAAAAAGGTTAACCTTAAGTCAATCATGGGTGTAATGTCGTTAGGAATCGGCCAGGGAGCAGATATCACAATCTTTGCTGAAGGAAGCGACGAGCAAGATGCTCTTAATACACTAGAAGAAGCTCTTAAAAAAGAAGGTTTAGCTGAATAATGGGCTTTCTCCAGGGAATTGCCGCTTCAAACGGCATTGCAATCGCGAAAGCCTATAAGCTTGTTGAACCGGATTTTTCTTTTGAAAAAAGAACAATAGAGGTTCCTGCTGAAGAAATTGCGCGCTTCCAGTCAGCGCTTCAGACAGCAAAAGCTGAGCTTGAAAAAATTCGCGATCATGCCGGAACGGCTTTAGGTGCTGATAAAGCAGCGATTTTTGATGCTCACCTTCTAGTATTGAGCGATCCAGAATTAATTTCACCCATCGAAGATAAAATCAAAACTGAAAATGTCAATGCGGAGCATGCATTGAAAGAAACGGCTGATATGTTCATTGGCATGTTCGAATCCATGGACAATGAATATATGAAAGAACGAGCAGCTGATATCCGCGATGTAACCAAACGCGTATTGGCTCATCTCCTGGGAATCCAGATTCCGAATCCCAGTTTGATTGCGGAAGAAGTAGTCATTGTTGCAGAGGATCTGACTCCTTCAGATACTGCTCAATTAAATCGACAATTTGTAAAAGGCTTTACAACAAATATCGGCGGACGTACTTCCCATTCGGCAATCATGGCTCGTTCAATGGAAATTCCTGCAGTCGTAGGGACGAAGGCAGCTACAGAAGAAATCAACAACGGGGATATCGTCGTTGTTGACGGATTGCAGGGCGAAGTACATTTCAATCCAACTCCTGAAGTTCTCGAAGCCTATAAAAAGACTCAAGAAGATTTCGAAAAACAAAAAGCTGAATGGGCTAAGCTGGTTAATGAAAAATCGGAAACAGCTGATGGCCATCATGTAGAGCTTGCTGCAAATATCGGTACACCGAAGGATTTAAAAGGTGTGGTTGAAAATGGCGGCGAGGGAATAGGCCTTTACCGTACAGAGTTCCTTTACATGGACAGGGACCAGCTTCCTACAGAAGAGGAACAATATACAGCATATAAGGCAGTGCTTGAAGGCATGGAAGGCAAGCCAGTCGTTGTCCGTACTTTGGATATCGGCGGAGACAAAGAACTACCGTATTTGAACCTGCCTAAAGAAATGAACCCATTCCTTGGCTTCAGGGCTATCCGCCTTTGCCTTGAGGAAGTGGATATTTTCCGGACACAATTGCGCGCTCTTTTACGTGCAAGTGTGCATGGCAACCTGAAAGTTATGTTCCCGATGATCGCTACTCTTAATGAGTTCAGGGAAGCGAAAGCCATGCTTGAAGAAGAAAAAACTAAATTGGTTGAAGAGGGCATTCAAGTTGCTGAACATATCGAGCTTGGCATCATGGTTGAGATTCCTTCCACTGCAGTCCTTGCAGACCAGTTCGCTAAGGAAGTCGACTTCTTCAGCATCGGAACAAATGATTTGATTCAATACACAATGGCGGCGGACAGGATGAACCAGCAAGTATCATACCTGTACCAGCCATACAACCCATCAATCCTTCGTCTTGTAAAAATGGTCATTGATGCGGCACATAAAGAAGGCAAGTGGGCTGGAATGTGCGGAGAAATGGCCGGAGACGAA
>NZ_JBIQOE010000239.1:0-26884 GCF_047739415.1 Mesobacillus sp.
TGAGTGAGCGATTGAGCACATCCCTTGTCCGATTTTTATTTTTCTTTAGTTTTTCATATTAATAGTAACTAATTTTCAAAGAACACTATAAGAATCATTAGTACTAGTAAACTCTTTATTCCATACTAAATAGCGAAGAGCCTTTAAACTATATTACTTCATGCAGTTACAACTAGATTTGAAAGGAAGTTTAAAAATGATTCGTAGAGTTCCAAAAATGTTTTTTCTTCTGGTCATTCTCAATCTGTTTTTATTGAAAGATAATATTTTCGGTGAGGAACTACCCGAAAGGATTGATGGGAAAGACCGTTTCGAGGTATCCGTAAAGTTATCACAGAAATGGTCCGGGTCTCAAACAGTAATCCTGGCAAATTATAAAGCTTATGCGGATGCACTTTCTGCAGGACCTTTGGCTTACAAAGAGGATGCCCCTATTCTATTAACTCAAAAGGATAAGTTGACCTCTATCACAAAAGAAGAAATAAAAAGGTTAAAACCAGGAAAGGTGATTATCGTTGGGGGTCCCGGAAGTGTATCTATCAATATTGAGAATGAGCTAAAACTTACCGGTGTTAAAATCATAGAAAGGATGTCTGGCAGGGATCGCTTTCAGGTAGCGGAAAATATAGCATTGAAGCTTAATTCCTGGAATAAAGCAGTGATAGCTTATGGACTGAATTTCCCGGACGCTTTGGCTATTTCCCCGTATGCAGCACGTAATCAATATCCTATCTTGCTTACCAAAACAAATAGTCTTCCTGAGTCAACACACAATCTTATTAAAAATAAGAAAGTGAAGGAGACGATGATTGTGGGGGGAGAAGGCAGTGTAAGTAAGAGTGTTGAAGCTGTTCTCCCAAACCCTTTTAGAATTGGCGGAAAAGACCGGTTCGAAGTTGCGGCAAATATAGCAAATGAATTCTTTCCATTAACAGAAAAGGTATATTTGGCTACCGGTATGTCGTTTGCAGATGCTTTAACTGGATCTGTTTTGGCTGCTAAGCAAAATGCACCTATAATGCTAACAGCTGCTTCCTTTGTTCCCAAAGAAACTTTAGGGTTTTTTGAAGAGCATTTGGTTAAGGAGTATACCATCCTTGGAGGGGAAGGCTCTGTTAGTAGTACCCTTGTTTCAGATATACACTTTTATAAGAATACAACACAGCCAGTTATTTATTTCGTTCCACATGCAGATGATGAGGTACTTACATATGGAATCGATATCGTGAACCAGCTAAATCGCAATCGGGATGTGAAATTGGTACTTCTGACAAAAGGTGACGATTCTACAGTCAGGGATATGCTTAACGGCCATTTTGATCATGAATCCATTTATGGAGTAATGAATTTACGAATAAAGTGCAACTGGCACAATGTGTATCATGATCCGGTTACGGAGCAATTTCTTCATGGTCATATATCAATGGCTGAATTTGGTGATATAAGAGTTGAAGAATACCAAAGAGCAACCGAAGCATTGGGTATTAAGTCAGATAATGCACAGGTAAATATCATTCCGCTTGAAAATTTAACGACAGAGGAGTTAAAAGGAATCTTAAGAAGTTACCTGCATGATTATCCTTTAGCAGATTTTAGGACCATGTCCATGCACGACCTCCATCCACAACATGCTATTATAGGCAAAGCTCTTTGGGAGCTAGAACAATCAGGAGAAGTAAATCCAATTCAGACCAACTATTTTATGTCAGTTTATACAGACCATATGGAAAAAAAGGCTATCGATTTACCTCTCCGAACTCTTAATGTGAATTCACCGGAACTAAATGAGAAAATTGATTTAGCATCTGATATGTATAAGGAATACAATCCGGAACACGGATTTTATGCAAGTGGCTATCACTCAGTGGCAAGGCAGTTTAATCTAATAAAAAGTAATAGATATATTAGGATTCACCATTTAAGAGAATAATTCATTTTTTCACTTTTTTCAGGGTACTAATTTATAAATTTAATAATAGTATTAAACTATTTTAATAGTTTCCGATTAAATAGGTAACAAGCGTTAAAAAACTTAGAGGGAGTGCATCATGAAAAAATTTGTTTCAGGATTGATAGTAGGATTACTTTTATTGTTTTCCTTTCCATTAATGAATGGTGAAGCGGAAGCAATTTCTGCAAGGATGGATGGAAAGGACAGATTCGAAGTAGCAATAAATGTTTCTAAGGAAGGTTGGCAAGGTGGAGCCCCCGTCGTGCTGCTGGCTAATTACAAAGCTTTTGCGGATGCATTAGCAGGCTCACCTCTTGCATATCAGGAAAATGGCCCTATTTTATTAACGGCACCTGATAAACTGGATGAGAGGATTCTAGCAGAAATCAGGAGATTACAACCTCAAAAAATCATACTTATTGGCGGTGAAGGAAGTATTTCACCAAAAATACAAGAAGTCCTGCAGTTGAGTGGGTTTAATAATATTGAGAGAATTGCAGGAAAAGACCGTTTTGAGGTTGCGTATAATATAGCGACAAAATTAAGACCTACTGATAAAGCGATTATCGCAAATGGATTGAATTTTCCTGACGCTCTGGCCATTGCTCCATATGCAGCGAAAAATGGATATCCAATTTTGCTGACCCAGAGTAATAGATTGCCAGATAAGATAAAGGAAGCTATAGGCAGTCTCAATATTAGACAAACAGTAATATCTGGTGGCGAAGCTAGTGTTGGAAAAGAAGTGGCAGGACTACTACCAGGTGTGACAAGAATTGGCGGGCGGGACCGCTTTGAAGTTTCCGCAAACATTGTAAATCAGTTATCACCTAATCCCGGGAAAATGTTTCTAGCTACAGGTATGAGTTTTGCGGACGCATTAACTGGGTCAGTACTTGCTGCCAAGCAAGGAGCTCCAATGTTACTGACACATCCCAAAATCATTCCAACTTCTGTGCAGGTAGCCATACAACATCATCAGGTTAGTGACTTTGTAATCTTAGGAGGAACAGCGTCTGTTCCTGATCACACCTTTTTGCAGCTAACAGGACAAGCACCGAAGCTACCTTTAGAGGGTAAAACGATTATCCTTGATCCGGGTCATGGAGGAAGTGACCCAGGCGCTGTGAAAAATGGATACCATGAAAAAACGCTTAACAATCAGTTTACTGAAAAATTGACTTCAAAGTTAACTAGCTTTGGGGCAAATGTTTTATATACAAGACAGCCGGGACAAGATATATTCTTAGACTTGCCTGAGAGAGCGGCTATTGCAAATAGTTCAAATGCAGATTTGTTCATTAGTATCCATCATGATTCAAATCTTTCTTCAACACCTAGGGGATTAAGTACTCACTATAGTTCATACCGTCCTGCTATTGAAACGGAAAATGTTTACGTTCTTTCAGGCGGGGTGAAGTATCCATTCGTTCGTGAAGATACTGAACAGAAGGTTTTTATTGTAAAAAGTGGCTCAGTAGAAAAGTCTCTTAGTTATCAAGGGAATAATATAGCTTTTGACCCTACACCGTCCAAGGAAGCAGTAGACAGTAAATCTCTTGCAGAAAAATTTGCGAAGGCACTTGTTTATCCAGGTATAGGTATTACTACTACTTACTCATCCACGGGATCCAAGGATCATAACCTTTTTGTGACACGATGGACAAAAATGCCGTCAGTGCTAATTGAATTAGGATTTATATCTAATCCTTACGAAATTAAGTTGCTGGCTAATGAAGATATCCAAAATAAGAGGGCAGAGGCGTTGGCCAATAGTATTAAAGATTTTTATACTGGAAACTAATTTTTCTTTGTTAACAAATTTCACCAAAATACTTTTGCCCCATTTACTAATTTTACAAATTTTGATAGATTTAATGTTAAAGTAGAAATTTGTAGATTAGGAGGGACATTTGCATAATTTTGTTTTTAACATCCAGGGAGGGTAAAAAGTGGAAAAAAGAAAGTTTTCCTTCATTCTTGTCATAGCCATTTGTTTTTCAATGTTACCAATTGCACCTTTTGCGGAGGCTTCTACAATATCTGTGAAACTAAGCAATTATATCGGTAATTCTCATTCAATCAATGTTTCAACAGTAGGTGACTACAAACTTGCGAATGGGAATATTAGAATGTCTGGGAGTGACCGATTTGAAGTTGCTAATAATGTTGCTTCTAGTGGATGGAGCCAATCGGATACTATAATACTTGTAAACTATAAGGCATTTGCAGATGCCTTAGCTGCAACTCCGTTTGCTTACTACAAGAATGCACCTATCCTTCTGACTTTACCCGATCGCTTAGAAAATAAAACATTACAAAAGATAAAAGAGTTACGACCAAAGACTGTATATATCGTGGGTGGTAACGCGAGTGTCACGCCAAATGTAGCGGCTGAGCTTCAAAAGCTTATTCCTGAGGTAAAAAGAATCGATGGGCGCGATAGATTCGAAGTTGCAAATAAACTGGCAGCTGAGATTCCTAATAACGGAAAAGCAGTAATTGCTAATGGATTGGTCTTTGCCGATGCATTGTCTATTGCCCCTTATGCTGCAAGAAATGGTTATCCAATCTTGCTTACAGCAAAGGGCTTTCTTCCTGAATACACAAAGAATTCACTCCAAGGGAGACAGAGTACTTTAATTGTGGGAGGTCCAGGAAGTGTAAGTGAAAGTGTTGCGAGCAGTTTGCCAGCTCCAAGGAGGATTGGCGGGGCAGATCGTTTTGAGGTATCAGCTAACATTGTGAGAGAATTAGGCCTATCTGCGGAAACAGCATTTCTTTCAACCGGTTTGACTTTTGCCGATGCGTTGACTGGATCCGTACTTGCGGCAAAGCAAGAGGCACCTTTGCTATTGACTAGGCCAGACAGACTGCCTGCACCTATCAGTACGATTATAGCAGAGAAGAATTCTTCTAGTTTCACAGTTCTTGGAGGTCCTGCTTCTGTAAATGAATCTGTAGTTGCAAGTCTTCCAAACGAAGTAAAATTAGCCGCAGGAGAAGCATATTCAGTAAAAAATGAGAGTAATAGATTAGCCTTATATAAGGGATCACAGAAAGTAAAGGATTTCGGTTCAGGAGACTTTGCTTTAATTCCTGCAAGCTACAGCACCAATAATAGAATAAAAATCAATAACAAACCATATCTCGGTAAAATGGAGTTCTACCTTGAAAATGGTTATGTCAGACCAGTTAACCGCGACATTCCTTTTGAGGACTATTTAAAAGGAGTCGTTCCTCATGAGATGCCTGCAGGTTGGGAAATGGAAGCACTTAAGGCTCAGGCGGTTGCTGCACGTACGTATTCAATCAATTCTATTGGTAAGGTTGTTGCGGATACACAAGGCTTCCAAGTATATGGTGGAGCAACATGGATTGATGGTTATTGGGAACAAAGAACAAACCAGGCTGTTCATGAAACTGCGGGTAAAGTATTGAGATTCAACGGTAGGCCGATTTCAGCTGTATTCTCATCCAGTAATGGGGGATACATTGAGTCGAATGCTAATGAGTGGGGAACTACACTTGTTCCATATTTGAATTCAAAAATAGATCAATTTGATCCACAAATTAGCTGGGCAATTCCAATGAAGAAGACCCAAGTCGATATGGAGCCATATAAAAATAATCTAATGAATCCAGGGCATTGGTGGGGAGCTATCAGAGAGGCTGACACCAGTGTAACAAGCAATATCAAAAACTGGTTATATAAGAATGGTTATGCAAATACAGAAATCAAAATTGTATCAATTAACGATTTCAGGATAGCTCCTGAAAGGACATCAGGCAACAGGAGCTTAAATGCTACGTTGGACATTGATTTCTTTGTGAGGTATCCGGCAACAAATACTTATAAATATAATGATGCAAAAGAGATTGACCGAATTAATCTCCAACAGACTATGAGCATTGGAGCCTTTAGATCATTATTTGGCACAAGTGTGTTTAAGAGCCATCTTCTTGACCCAGTGGAGTATAATGCTGAAAACGACATCTTAACAATTAAAGGTAAGGGTTACGGCCATGGCGTCGGAATGAGCCAGTATGGGGCTAAAAGCATGGCAGCTTCTGGTAAGCGATATGAGGAAATACTTAATCATTACTATCCAGGAACAGTGTTAGGTAATTAAAAAGGTACTAAAGACAGGATTGCCTTGTGCGATCCTGTTTTTTTATCGGATCAAAAGGTAAGGACCTATTAATTGAGGGCGTATACTGGTCCATATCTACTAATTTGCAATTTCTTTGGAAAAAATATAGAAATTTGTCGATTCTCTCCGATAAAATAAGAGAGACAACAACTAGGGAGGCAAAAAAATGAAAAAAGTCTTTGTGACTTTTCTGTTGGTTTCTGCTTTTTGGATTATGGCTGTTTTTCCGGCGTCGGCAGAGGGTTACACAACTAGGATTGGCGGGAAGGATCGGTTTGAGGTTGCGGTGAATGTATCAAAACAAGGATGGTCATCTGCTAATACAGTTATTTTGGCGAATTATGACGCATATGCAGATGCTTTGGCTGCGGCGCCATTGTCATATAGATATAACGCGCCTATTTTATTGACCCAGCCAGGTGTTTTGACAGCGGCAACAAAAGCAGAGATTGATAGATTGAATGCTACCTCTGTGATTGCTGTGGGTGGCCCAGCTAGTATTTCAGATAGCGTCTTGACAGAAATCAGTAACATGGGAATAAAAGTAGAGCGAATTTCAGGGTCAAATCGATTTGAAGTTGCTAACAATATTGCTTTACGTCTTGGCCAAAGCAGTAAAGTAATTTTGGCGTATGGTCTTAATTTTCCTGATGCTTTAGCAATTGCTCCGTATGCAGCGAGAAATGGATATCCAATTTTACTGACTAATACACACACCATGACACAGGGTACTAGAAATATTATTACCCAGTGGGGAGTTAATGAAACCATTATTGTTGGCGGAGAAGGCAGTATTTCTCGGGAGATTGCGAATAGTGTTCCGAATCCAAGTAGAATTGATGGAAGAAATCGTTTTGAGGTCGCATCTAATATCGCGAATAAATATTTTAGCACCCGTGCTCAAGCCTCGGTAGCAACAGGCATGAACTTTGCGGATGCTTTAACAGGTTCAGCCCTTGCTGCAAAGAGAAATGAGCCGATTTTGCTTACAAGTTCAACATCCATCCCAAATGAAACGAGAAACGCTATTATAAATAATGGTTATCAAAGTTTCTTTATTTTTGGAGGGCCTGCATCGGTTTCGGATGGTATTTATAATTCACTGGCTGTATCAATTGTAGGTAAAACGATTATGATTGACGCGGGCCATGGTGGTTCCGATCCAGGTGCAAGTGGAACTACAAGCGGTGGTACGAAGTTGGTTGAAAAAGAATTGGTGCTGGATATGTCGAAAAGAATTCAATCAAGGTTGACCAGTTCAATGTCCAAGGTATTAATGACAAGAACTGGTGATTCCTATCCTACTTTAAATGAGCGGGTCGCTCAGGCAAACCGTTCAGGCGCTGATATTTTTGTCAGTATGCATGTGAATTCCTACTCTACTTCGTCTCCTCATGGAACTGAGACTTGGTGGAACGGGACATATGAATCGGCTGACAGCAAGCTTTTGGCAGAAGAGATACAAAAGGAGCTTATCGCAACTCTTGGTACTTATGATCGCGGTGTAAAACATGGGGATTTCAGAGTTATAAAAGATACAAAAATACCGAGTGTATTAGTTGAGATAGCCTTTGTAACAAATAAAGGTGATGCAGACTTATTGGCGGACCCGACTTTCAGGCAGAAAGCTGCTGATGCAGTATATAGAGGCATTATTAATTATTTCAATAAACAATAAAACTTATCCCTATTGGATTTAATCCGATAGGGTTTCCTTTTATTACAACGGTTTATATGGCATCTAATTATGGAAAATAAAAATAATTGACAATAGGCTCATGTGGGATAAGAATAGAGGGGAAATATAAATGTTTCATCACGTGAAAAAAAGGAAAAACAATAACAAGGATATGACAAGCCCTGAAATAAATGTAACCAAAAATTAACGGATAAAAAATTGAATAATAGTTGGATTATGGTACACTTAGTGAGGGTTTGAATTTACCTTTTTTAACAGAGGAGAAGTCTATATGACTGTTCAATTAATTGCAGCTTTCTTTGTTTCGTTTCTTACTGTTTTGGTCCTTACGCCATTAGTTATAAAATTCGCGCACAAGATTGGTGCGACTGATAAACCCAATCATCGAAAAGTCCATGCAAAAGTAATGCCGCGTCTTGGAGGACTTGCGATTTTCCTTGGAGTAGTTGCTGGATTTTTTGCAGCTGGACTCCATGATGAAAAACTGACTGGCATATCCATTGGCGCAGTATTAATTATCATCCTGGGTATTCTTGATGATAAATATGAATTATCAGCAAAGGTAAAACTTGCAGGCCAGATTGCCGCTGCTGGGATTGTTGTAAGTACAGGATTGACCATTGATTTCATTAGTATACCTTTTATGGCAAAATTTAATCTTGGTATATGGGCTATACCCGTAACGATTTTCTGGATTGTTGCCATTACAAACGCAATAAATCTCATTGATGGCCTTGATGGGCTGGCTGCAGGTATATCTTCAATCGGGATTGCCACGATCGCCTTCATGGCTGGTATGGCAGGGAAGGAGCTTATTTTAGCTCTTGCTTTGATTTTATTGGGCAGTACAATTGCCTTTCTGTTCTACAACTTCCATCCGGCTAAAATTTTCATGGGCGATACCGGTGCATTATTTTTAGGATATTCTATTGGTATCCTTTCTCTGCTTGGCCTATACAAGAGTGTTACATTATTTAGCTTTATTGTGCCAATAATAATATTAGGAGTTCCAATCTTTGATACAACTTATGCGATTATTCGCAGGGTTGTGAACAAGAAGCCGATCGGAGCACCAGACAAAAGCCACTTGCATCATCGGATATTGGCTATCGGTCTTTCGCATCGAAACACCGTTTTAGTTATTTACGCATTAGGAATTCTTTTTAGTGTAGCCGCTATAGTCTTCGAAACCTCTACACTATGGGGTTCTCTCCTTATCGTCTTTGGTTTGCTCTTGCTTTTCCAGATCATTGCAGAAGTAATTGGTTTAGTGAATGAGCGTCATAAACCACTAATCAAGATGTATCGAAAAGTAACTGGGAAACAGTAAAACGGAAAACCGTTTGTGGCAAAGCTTACAAACGGTTTTTCAAATCTTCTTTTGATTTGAGTGATGATTAATGCAAAAGGAATTAGTTTTGATAACAAATCGATATCCATTTTATCCAGGTGAGGAATTTTTAAAACTTGAATTGGAATTTTTATGTGAAAAGTTTCGCAAAGTACATATTATACCGGTAAACAGTGTGGATCATTCGAGACAGAGAGAGTTGCCAGAGAATGCTCAAACCCATTTAGTACCGGTTTTTCAAAAAAAGAACGCTGTTTCTTATAAGATGAAAGCTATGCTTGATGGACAAGGCCGAAAATGGTTTCTTGCAGAAAGTAGCAGAGCTAAGCAGTTTGGAATTAAAGGCGTTGGAAAGCTGCTGTCCTGGACTGCCAATGGTATTCATCTTCGGAATTACATACAAGAAAAAATTATTATGGAGCAAGAGGCGACACAATTTGTGGTTTACTCCTACTGGTTATCGCTTTCGCCTGGAATAGCTTTATTAAAGGAGCGTTATCGAGACCTTTATGCCATTTCCAGAGGTCATGGTGGTGACATCTATGATTATCGTCACAGTCCTCCTTATTTGCCATATAAGCACAAGGTGATCAACCAGCTGGATAAAATATTCCTGATTTCTCAAAACGGTGTTGACTACCTGGAGGGACAATCTGGCGGAAAAATCTCAAATATTGAAGTTGCACGGTTGGGAACGAGCAAGCCAGAAGGAGTGTCACGTGGCTCTTCTGATGGAGTTTTCAGGATTGTTAGCTGTTCCTATGTAGTACCTGTAAAACGTCTGGAACTCCTAGTTAAAAGTCTTGCTGAGTGCAAGTCAAGAATCCACTGGACTCATATTGGAGGAGGGCCAGGCCTAAATGATTTGGAAGGTCTAGCTAAAGAACTCCCTCAAAATATTACATATGAGTTCACAGGAAATATGGCAAATGATGAAATCGTTCCTTATTACCTGGACAACCCGGTAGATCTTTTCATAAATGTCAGCGCCAGTGAAGGTATTCCTGTTTCAATAATGGAAGCATTTAGCTGTGGCATCCCCGCAATTGCTACAGATGTGGGAGGTACTGGTGAACTAGTGGATGAAACTAACGGGACGTTAATTCCCAGTGCTTTCGAAATTGATGTGCTCGCGAAACTTCTCGACGAGCACACACGTCTACCATTAAGTAAAAGGGAAGTTTTAAGGGATGCTGCTTTCAAGACTTGGGATGAAAAATATAATGCAGAAAAGAATTATTCCGAGTTTGCAGGAAAAATTTCAGATGATGGTGGAAGAGGTTCATGACAAAGCCAAACAGTTTTTTGAAGAATAGTTTTATTACTCTTGTTCGCCAATTTACAAGCATTGTGATTGGAACGCTTTTAATCATCATCATCGCCCGGATGCTGGGACCAGAACTTCAAGGGGAATATGCATTAATCATAAACTTTCCCACCATCCTGATGATGTTCATTAATTTAGGGATGAACATTTCAACGGTCTATTATGTTAGCAGGCAGGAGATCGACCCGGGTGAGAGTTTCTTCAACAACTTGATTATTGGGGTAGTTCTAAGCTTGATTGGTGTCATCGCAGGCTTTATTGCCATCTATTTCTTTGGTGACTTACTGTTTAAAGACATTGATGATCACTCTTATGTGTACTTTATCCTGATTGCGATTCCTTTTATGTTGTTGAACACGTTTTTTCAAACTATATTCCAGGGAATCCAGGATTTCAAAGTATTCAATACAATCTTAGTTGTAACTCAGATTACGAATCTTTTACTTGTTTTGGTCTTAATTGTTTTATTCGATTTTGGCCTTATGGGAGCATTGATTGCATTTATAAGTGGTCACGCGTTAACGCTTCTATTCATTCTCGTATTCAGTGTGAAAAGATTTAATTTGACCCGGGAGAATATGAGAGTAAATATTCCATATTTACGTAAGTCCTTCCGCTATGGGTTTAAGTCTTATATGAGCAACCTGGTAACCTTTATGAATTACCGGATTAATATATATTTGCTTGGTTTTTTTGTTGGTAATACGGCAGTTGGACTTTATTTTACAGCATTGACCCTCGGGGAAAAGCTTTCGGTCTTTACTCAGTCAATCTCTTCGGTCTTGTTACCGAGGATCGCATCCATGGGTACGGAGGAAGAACGGAATCATCTGACATCCATTGTTAGCAGGTTCACTCTCGTCTTCATGCTGGTTTTTGCAGTGGTTATTTTCTTTATTATTGATTTTTTAGCGCCAGTTTTAGGGAATCAATATAAAGAGACACCGTTTTTCTTAAAAATCCTTCTTCCTGGGATATCTTTGCTCGCTGTAGAAAAGATATTATCAAATGATATAGCAGCAAGAGGAAAGCCGGAAATCAATATGTACGTTTCCATTTTCAATGTGATTTTCAGCACCATTTTAAATGTTATCTTAATACCTATGTACGGGGCAACAGGTGCAGCCGTCGCTACCTCTATATCGTATAGTCTGAGTTTTATTATCAAGGCTGTCTTATTCAAGAGTGTAACAGGAGAAGCTTTTACTAAGTTCCTCTTATTTAAGAGGGAAGATCTAGCGTTAATAAAGAGATTGTTATTGAGACAAAAGTTTTTCAAAAAGTTAATTAGGAGTTAACAGGTTAATCTACCTGACTTCTAAATACATTGTGAAGGAGATAGAATCATGGTTAATTTCGCGATAGTTGGCTGCGGCCATATTGCCAGAAAGCATGCGGAGGCAATCACTAAAGCAGAAGGTGCGAACTTTGTTGCGGTGTGTGATACAGACCCTTCTAAGATGGAACCATTTATCGAGGAATATAATGTTAAAGGTTACACACAACTTTCAGAGCTGTTGAAAAATGACGAAGTAGATGTTATCAACATCTGTACTCCAAGTGGATTCCACGCAAACATCGCAGTTGAATCGGCAATTGCCAAAAAGCATATCGTTGTCGAGAAGCCGATTGCGATGACTCTTGAAGACACTGATGCAATCATTAATGCATGTAAGGAAAACGGTGTGAAGTTGTCGGTAGTACATCCAAATCGATTCCGTCCGGTAATGATTGAGCTAAAGAAGGCGATGAATGAACAAAAGCTGGGAAAACTAAGCCATGCCAATGCAACGGTAAGATGGAACCGTAATGATGAATACTATAACCAGGCCCCATGGCGCGGAACGAAAGAATTCGATGGTGGTGTATTGATGAACCAGGCGATCCACAATCTCGATTTGATCCTCTGGCTAATGGGAGATGTTGAAGAGGTATACAGTATGGAAGCTACAAGGCTTCGCAATATTGAATCAGAGGATGTATCGACTGGTGTCATCCGTTTTAAAAATGGTGCTTTGGGTATAGTAGAGGCAGCCACTACGATTTATCCGTCTAATCTTGAAGAAACAATCAGCGTTTTCGGTGAAACAGGCACGATAAAAGTTGGCGGCAAAACAGCTAGCCTTGTCGAACATTGGAATGTTCAGGATATGACAGATGAAGCTGTGAATGATATTGTAGAAACTGTAAAAAATGACCCTATAGGGAAACCTGGGCATCAGTGCATAATTGAAGACATGGTTGAGGCGATTAAAGAGGATAGAGAGCCAATAGTAACCGGCCTTGATGGTAGAAAAGCGCTTGAGCTGGTAAGGGCATTTTATGAGTCAGCAAGTTCTAATAAACCTGTTAAAATAAATTAATGAGAAGAATGAGGGATTAACGATGAGCGAACAAGTACAATTAAGCCAAATCGGCCAGGAACTTCTTGAAAAAATTACGAATAGAACCGCTACAATCGGTGTAGTAGGCCTGGGGTATGTTGGCCTTCCTCTAGCTGTAGAAAAAGCGAAGGCGGGATACCAGGTAATCGGCTTTGATGTCCAGCAAAAAAGAGCTGACATGGTTAATCAAGGGATTAACTATATTGGAGATGTCGTCGACGAAGAGTTAAAAGAAATTGTACAGGAAAAAAAGCTATTTGCTACGATTGATTACTCGAAAATCCAGGAAGTTGACGCGGTAGCCATTTGCGTTCCAACTCCACTTGATACTTACCAGCAGCCTGATACTTCTTATGTAGAGAGTTCAGGAAAGGAAATCGCCAAATACCTTCATAAAGGTATGCTAATTGTACTGGAGAGCACTACTTATCCAGGTACGACGGAAGAGGTTTTGAAGCCGATTCTCGAAAGCAGCGGTTTGAAGTGTGGAGAAGATTTCTTCCTTGCCTATTCACCGGAGCGTGTAGATCCAGGAAACAAGCATTACAATACGAAAAATACACCAAAGGTTGTTGGTGGTATTACACCTGCTTGTACGGCTATTGCTTCAGAAATGTATAAGAGTGTTCTTGAAGGAGATGTACATCAAGTTTCAAGTCCTGCAGTTGCTGAAATGGAAAAAATCCTTGAAAACACATTCCGCCATATTAACATTGCACTGGCTAATGAAATGGCGATTCTTTGCAACAAGATGGGCATTGACGTTTGGGAAGTAATCGATGCAGCAGCTACAAAGCCATATGGGTTTATGCCATTCTATCCAGGACCAGGTCTAGGCGGACACTGTATTCCGATCGACCCATTCTATCTTACATGGAAAGCAAGAGAGTACAACTATCATACTCGTTTAATTGAGCTTGCTGGTGAAATCAATAATGGAATGCCTGAGTTTGTTGTCAATAAAGCGATGTATGCGCTAAATGGTGAAGGTAAAGCATTAAGAGGATCTAAAATAGCTATTCTTGGTGTTGCTTATAAGAAGGATATTGATGATGTCCGCGAATCTCCAGTTCTTCCAATCATCGAAACGCTTAGAAATGAGGGAGCAGAGCTGATGGTATGCGATCCTCACGTTAAATCCTTCCGTTCATGTGACATCTTTGTTGAGACAGTAGAGCTTTCCCAACAAGTCCTTGAAGAAGCAGATCTCGTATTGCTGACAACAGATCACACTGCATTTGATTATGAGATGATCGGCCAATATAGCAAAGTACTTTTTGATACAAGAAACGCAATGAAAAATCATCAAAAGCCAGAGAAATACATTAAGCTATAAACTAAATTGGATAAGTAGCATAGAGAACATTCTATGCTACTTCTTCATATGTCTTAAAGCAAAGGGGATTCTTTATGAAGTTTTTGACCGTGATTGGAGCAAGACCTCAATTTATTAAAGCTGCTCCTGTATCAAGAGAGCTTAGAAAATTACATACGGAAATATATGTCCATACGGGCCAGCATTATGATAAAAACATGAGTGATATCTTCTTTGATGAGTTGAATATTCCTAAGCCAGATTATCATTTGAATGTCGGCTCTTCTTCTCATGGAAAACAGACAGCGGATATGCTGGAAGGTATCGAAAAGATTATTTTCGAAGAAAAGCCGGACTACCTGCTTGTTTACGGTGATACAAACTCCACAATCGCGGGTGCTATGGCAGCGGCAAAGTTGCATATCCCTGTCATCCATATTGAAGCTGGATTAAGAAGCTTTAACAAAAGGATGCCTGAGGAGATTAATCGGATTATGACCGATCATATTTCTGAATACTTATTCTGTCCTACAGATACAGCAGTGAAAAACCTGGAAAAAGAGAATGTGACCAGAAACGTATTCAATGTTGGGGATGTTATGTATGACGCAGTCCTTTATAACCGTAATCTATCCGAAGAGAGGTCAACGATATTGACTGACCATGGACTGGAGCAAGGCGGATATTATTTAATTACTGTCCATCGCGCTGAAAATACGGATGACCCAGTCAATATTAAAAACATTATCGAAGCATTTTCTAAAATTGAAGGGAAAAAGGTATGGCCGATCCATCCTCGTACCAGAAATATTTTAAGTGGGATGGGAATCGACCTCGCCTCCGTACCTGATTTACAAGTGATTGACCCGGTCGGATACCTTGATATCCTATCGCTCGAAAGCAACGCGAAGAAAATCATAACAGATTCCGGGGGAATGCAAAAGGAAGCTTATTTCCTTGAAATCCCGTGTGTTACTTTACGTGAACAGACAGAATGGGTCGAAACACTTCAGGATGAGGCAAATATTCTTACAGGTACAGATGTGGATCAAATATTGGATGCCATCCAAAAAGAGGTTCGCCCTGCGTACAAGGACTATTTTGGAGATGGACAAGCATCAGCTAAACTAGTTCAGCATTTCAACAAAGAGGTTTAAACAATATGAGAATTACTTTTATAAGTGAGAATTTCCCGCCTGATACTGGGGCTCCACAAATACGTTTATATGAAGTGAGCAGAGAATTGATTAAGCGGGGTTATGAAGTCGAGGTTCTGACAGCATTTCCTCACCATCCCGAGGGAATCATCCCTGAAGAATACAAAGGGGAATTTTATCAATTCGAACTTCTAGATGGGATTCCCGTGCATAGAAGCTGGATTTACCCAAGTGAAAAGGGGAGTTTTTGGAAAAGGTTGATTTCTTACTTTTCTTTTACATTCAGTGCCTTTTATTCAGTGTTTAAGTCTCAAAAGGCAGATGTAATTGTCTGCACATCGCCCCCCTTATTTGTAGGAATAACCGGTTATTTTGCAGCCAAATTTAAAAGAGCTAAGTTTGTGTTCAATGTTGCCGACATTTGGCCCGAATCTGCAGTAGAACTGGGTATATTAAAAAACAAGGCATTTATCAGAATGGCAGAAGTCCTTGAAAACTGGCTATACAAAAAATCTTGGAAAATTGCCACGGCCACTGAAGGAATCCTAGAGTACATGGTGAAAAAGGGGAAGGAACGGGAAAATGTATTCCTCCTGCCGAATGGGGTTAACACAGAGACATTTTCACCGAGGGAAGTCAACGAAAAGTGGCTTGAAAAATTGGGGTTTTCAGGCAAGAAGGTGTTTACCTTTGCTGGAAGGGTTGGTTATGCCCAGGGACTTGACTCAGTCTTAAAAGCCGCAAAGATTGTGGAAGGGCAAAATCCGGATGTGAGATTTCTAATCATTGGCGATGGGCCGGAAAAAGAGACACTCATAAAGCTGAAAGATGATTTAAAGCTTACCAACCTGTTTTTCCATGATTCAGTTCCGGTAACAGAAATGCCAAATATCTTTTCAATCACTGATTTTTCTGTTGTGTCCTTAAGGAACATTGAGTTGTTTAAAGGGGCACGCCCGTCAAAAATCTTCCCGGCACTAGCAAGCGGTGTCCCTGTTTTATATTGCGGCGTTGGAGAAAGTGCTGAATTGATTGCGAATAACCATAGTGGAATTATTGCAGAACCTGAGAATCCGGATGATATCGCCAGTAAAATTTTAGAATGTGCTGCGATGGATGAACATGAGTATAAGCAATATTCACAGTCTGGAAGGAAGTTTGTTGAAGAGTCTTTTTCCTGGAAATCAATTGTAGATGACTTGTTAAAAAATATTCAGGACTAACTAAGGTAGTGAAAAAATGAAAGTATGCCATTTAACATCGGTACACTCTGCAACTGATACGAGAATTTTTATCAAAGAATGCCAGTCATTGCAGAAGGCAGGTCATGAAGTCTATTATGTGGTACCCAATGTGGAGGATTACGAGAAGGCTGGGGTTAGGATCCGCGGTGTCCAATCTGCTGCAAAGGGTCAGCTAGACCGAATGAGGAATACGACAAAACAAGTGTATATAAAAGCGCTTGAGATTGATGCGGATGTTTATCATTTTCATGACCCTGAGTTGATGCCAATTGGATTGAAGCTGAAGGCAAAAGGGAAGAAAGTGATTTACGACGTCCATGAGGATGTTCCAGAACAGGTCTTATCTAAGCAGTGGATACCAAAGCCATTACGCAAGTTCATTTCAATGCTGGTCAAAAATTACGAGCGGTACGCTTCGAAGAAATTCGATGCAATCTCAACGGCAACTCCAACCATAGCGGAGCGATTCAAGGGTTATAACGAAAATACAATAATCATTCACAATTATCCTCTTTTAGACGAACTTTCGTCGGATTATAATGACAAAGTAGTAAAGTCTGAAAACACCGCACTCTACATCGGAGGTATCTATGTCTTAAGAGGGATTAAAGAAATGGTACAGGCAATTGAAAAGCTTAATGAAAAGATACCATGTACCTTTGTACTTGCTGGATCATTTGCACCGCCAGCATTGGAAAATGAAGTGAGAAGCATGAATGGCTTCAAATATACCGATTTTAAAGGTTTTCTTGATAGGGATGGAGTTAAGAAGGCATTGGCGGAAGCTGATATGGGACTTGTCCTATTGCATCCAGAACCGAGGTTTATTGTGTCTTTACCAATCAAGATGTTTGAATACATGTCTGCAGGCGTCCCAGTGATTGCTTCAAATTTTCCTATATGGCAGGAAATAGTGGAAAACAATAATTGTGGCATCTGTGTTGACCCGTTGAACGTCAACGAGATTGCTGATGCAATGAAGTGGATTCTGGAAAACCCAGAGGAAGCGGCCCAAATGGGCAGAAATGGCCGTCATGCTGTTGAAACCATTTATAACTGGGAAGCAGAGAGTAAAAAGCTCGTTGAAGTATATCAAAAGCTTGAAGGCAGTTTAGCTGCTTCATATTAAATGAAAAGAGGTTAATAAGATGAACGTACCAATGCTTGACTTGTCAGAACAATATCAAACGCTTAAAGGCGAAATTATGGAGGCTTTGGATGATGTGATGTCAAAGTCCCATTTCATTCTTGGAGCCAATGTTAAGAAATTGGAAAGTGACGTAGCGGAGTACAGTGGCGTATCACACGGAATTGGTGTAGCGAACGGAAGTGACGCTCTTCATATATCTTTACAGGCTTGTGGAGTTACACAAGGAGATGAAGTAATCGTTCCATCTTTCACATTTTTCGCAACTGCTGGTGCTGTCGCTAGAGCGGGAGGCACTCCTGTATTTGTTGATATTGACCCAAAAACTTTCAATATCGATCCAAAGAAAATCGAAGCTGCTATTACGGAAAAAACGAAGGCCATCGTTCCTGTGCACCTTTATGGGCAAATGGCTGATATGGATGCGATTGTAGAAATAGCTGAGAAGCATAACCTTGCTGTTATCGAAGATGCTGCCCAGGCGATTGGCTCTCTTTATAAGGGAAAAAAGGTTGGGGAACTGGGAACAACAGCCTGCTATAGCTTCTTCCCTACAAAAAACCTTGGAGCATACGGCGATGCTGGAATGATCGTGACAAAAGACGATGAAATTGCTGAGAGAATGCGTGTTATTCGTGTACATGGCAGCAAGCCAAAATACTACCATCATGTACTTGGCTATAACAGCCGTCTTGACGAACTTCAGGCTGCAATTCTTAATGTTAAATTCCCGCATTTAGACGACTGGGGCAAGCTACGCCGTGAAAAGGCAGAAAACTATACCAAATTATTAAATGAAGCAGTGAAGGATATTGTGACTCCGTTTATCGAAGAGCACAACTATCACGTATTCCATCAGTATACCATCCGTGTTCAGAAGAGGGACGAGCTTCAAGCTTTCCTGAAGGAAAATGGAGTAAGCACGATGATTTACTATCCAAAACCATTGCACCTTCAGCCTGTTTTTGAAGATTTGGGATACAAAGAAGGCGACCTTCCTGAAACAGAAAAGGCTTGCGCAGAAGCTTTATCACTGCCAATGTTCCCAGAGCTGACGTTGGAACAACAGGAATATGTAGTAAGCAAGATTGCTGAATTTTATTCAAAATAAGGGATAGGGAGGATTTATATGAATACTCCAAAAATGGGGAATAACGTAGTAATCGGAGAAAGTGTCACTTTTGGTGAAAGTGTCAACATAGGACATAATGTTATCATTTATGATGGTGTTAAAATTGGCGACAATGTCCTGATCCAGGATAATGTAGTGCTTGGTAAGCAGCCAAGCAGAGCCAAAAATTCCATCTTGCCTGATGTCAAACAGCTGCCGCCAACTATCATTGGCTCAGGCTGCACAATTGGTACATCTTCTATTATTTACGCTAATGCAGAACTGGCTGATGATGTATTTGTAGCTGACCTTGCTACGATTCGTGAAAGAGTAACAATAGGTGAAAAGACAATCGTTGGCCGCGGTGTGGCAGTAGAGAACGATTGCAAGGTTGGCGTAAAGTGTAAGCTTGAAACGAACTGCTACATCACTGCATACTCTGAGCTTGGTGATTATGTATTTGTAGCTCCGGGTGTAGTGACAACAAATGATAACTATATGGCTCGTTCAGCTGAGAGATACGACAAATTCAAAGGCATTACGATTAAAAATGGCGGACGTATTGGTGCTAACACGACTACACTTCCAGGTATCACTATTGAGGAAGATGGAGCTGTTGGTGCTGGAAGCATCGTCACAAAAGATGTAAAACAGGAAGAGCTAGTTGTAGGAACTCCTGCAAAAGTCATCCGTAAAGTTCCAGAAAACCAATTGCTTAGAAATCAATAACTATTCATTCAGGGGGTTGGTGTTTTACACCAGCCTCCTGTACAATGTAATAGGAAATAAAACTAGGTTGAAAGGTGAAAAGGATGCAGAACATACATAATCTCAAACTTATCCAGCAAATTATAGCGGCCTTTTTGATTTCAATCCTTATGGGTTGGGTTATTGTAAATGCTTTATCTATATTTTTTATTTTTGGTGCTGCAGTCACAACTCTATTCCTTCTCCTAATTCTGGTATTCGCATTCAGGAAACTATGGTTGAGGTATGGCTTAAGTAAATTGCTGCTCTATGCATTTATTGTCGCTTCCTTTATAGGACCTGGTCTTATATCCCTCAAAGTAGGCCCCATTTCATTATTTCCATACCGATTGTTGTTGCCTGTTGCCATATTAATTTATCTATATTACTGGATAAATAATAAAAGGATATCACTTTACGGCGAAGAACCTGTGAAGCCAGTTTTAATATTTTTATTTGCCTGGATTGGATTTGCCTTATTATCTCTATTATGGGCCCAATCAATAACAGATGGTGTTAAAGATATATTCTTTTTATCATCGGGTATTTTCTTTATCTTTTTGTTTATAACATCATTTAACAAAAGAGAAGATTACTCTGCATTGTTCTACACTTGGGTAATAGTCATGATGTTTATGCTTGCTATTGGCTATTGGAACTATTTAACTAAACAACAGTTGCCTGTCTCCCGTCTTGCTAGCATGGGGGCTTATGTTCAACACAGGCCAACTGCTGTATTTGCAAATGAAAATGATTATGCCAGCTACCTGGCTTTAAGTTTCTTTTTTGCCTTTGCTGTATTTCATAGATATAAACCAGGCAAGTTAAACGCCGTACCAATACTGATTAGGATGACAGCAGGCTTTTTGGTTCTATCGGCTATATTTCAAATCTATGTTAGTGAATCCCGTGCTAATTTGCTTTCGGTATTTATAGGCCTGGTGTTCTGGTTCCTGTTTTATACAAGCTTAAAGGAAAAAAGGTATATAGTGCTGCTGGGAATTTTATCAGGTATCCTTGTTATGATATTATTTCCTGAAAAAATAGTCAGTATTTTTAATACAGTTGGAAATCAAATAATGAGTGCATTCGTTCCATCTAATAATGCAGAAGCATCGACGGATATCCGAATTAATCTGTTAAAAAATGCCCTGATATTTATAACTGGATCCTTTGGGATGGGAATAGGAGCGGGAAATGTTGAATATTATATGGAGCATTATGCTGAACTTCCAACAGCAGGAATCGTGAATATGCATAACTGGTGGGCTGAAATTTTTGTTCACTATGGAATTTTTATCTTTATTGGTTATGTGATTCTTTATTTATGGTTAATTTTCAGCTTAATGAAACTTTATCGTATTTCTTCTGCTAACTGGAAGGATAAAATGGTTGTACAGGCATTGAGTACAAGCCTGATCGCTTTTTCTTTAGCAAGCATTAGTCCAAGTTCATTTATGACTCTAAACTATTCTTGGATTTTGATTGCTTTCACTATTGGCTACATCAATTTTCGTTATAAAACCAAGGATGAATTGAAGGAGATAAAAGAATGAATGACCTATTGAGAAGAATTATGAATCGTGCAAAGAAATTAGCTGTATTATTGTTATTGATTCCGATCCTTACTGCAGGGGCAGCATATTTTATGGCAAAACAAATTCCAGTAACATATATAGCTAAGGCTGAAATTATGTTGGGGAATTTCGAGAATACATTCCGAACTAATCCGAATGTCATGAAAAAATACATTAGATCCTCAGAATTCATCAAGAAAATTAATGATGACTACAGCTTAGACCTTGATGTTGGGCAAGTTAAATCCAGATTTACTGTTAATGCACTGGTACCTGAAGGTGTTTTAGAGTTAAGCTATAGAGGCACTGGCCAGGAGGATTCAATTGAAGCTTTAGATAAATTAATTGATGGTATCCTAAGCGAAAGTTCAGAAAGATTTGAAGAAAAGAAAACTGAATTGGAAACTCGAATGAAAAAAATTGAGGCAGAAGAAACTCAAGAAGAAGCGATTGCGAAAGAAGCTGAACTGCATGACCTGCAAGAGGACTATGATAACTTACAAAACTCGTTTGTCTTAGAAGAGGTGATTGTGGGGACAAGCAATGCTGTTTCTCCTGTTCAAAGAGCCATTTTAGGATTCTTGATTGGTATCATCTTTAGTGTCTTTGTTTTACTACTGCCAGAATTATTTAGAGATGAGAAAAAATAAGCTGCCAATTAGGGCAGCTTATTTTTAATACTCATTATTCTCGGTATTTGTTTCACTTTCCACCGTTGTTGACAATTCTAAGTGACTTTTAAGTTCTGATGTCACTTCCTCAAGATTGTCAGGGTCAACGCCAAAATAATACACATTATTAATGTAATTATCATATCCCTTTAACTCCAGTTGTTCGATTGATGAGGAGTTAAAATCGGGATACTTCTTTCTGAATGCAAGAGCTTCGTTTACTCGCATGTTTGTTTCTATGTTATTGCCAATTTCTGATGCGATATCGTCAATTTTTAACAAGGTTTTAGGAGATGATAACTTTTCGATGACTCCCGTTACAATTTGGCGCTGACGCTCGTTACGCCCAAAATCGCCTCGTGGATCCTGTTTTCTCATACGGGCATAAACTAAAGCTTCTTCTCCACTTAGCTTTTGGGTACCCTCATAGAAGTAAAAGCGATCCCAATTCCGGTTGATATCATTAAAGTCGAATGGAACGTCAACTGTTACGCCACCAACAGAATCTATGATATTAGTAAATCCCTTAAAGTTAACTGTTGCATAATAATCAATAGGAATATCGAGGAACTCCTCGATTGTTTCAATCACTTTCTCTTTTCCTCCTATCGAATAGGAGTGATTAATTTTATCTTCCTTGTAACCCGGTATGTTCACTAAAGTATCCCGGGGGATGCTGAGTAGCTTCATAGATTGTTGGTCAGGGTTGAAGGTCGCAACCATAATCGTATCCGATCTTCCGTTGTCATTTTCATCAGAATAATCTTCGATACCTAGCAGGAGAACAGAGACAGGGTCGCTGGAAATATAAACGGGCTCTTCGCGGAGAGCGGATTTTTCCTCCCGTCCTTCAAGTTCTTCATATGAGTTTTTTGCTACAGCATAAGTCTGAAATAACAGGTATCCAGAAATGCTGATTAATGAGACAAAAGTCAATATAAGAAAAAGTAAGAGGTTGCGTCTTTTGCGTCTTTTCTTTTTATATGCTTTAGCACTCCGATTCATTGGAGCCTGATTTTGGGAGTTCATAGATAACATCCTTTATATAAATCGATTAATCTTGCAATACTTAATTATAATATATGGGGTCGCTTTTTTTAATACCATCTTTGAAAAATACAAATATTACATGGTTATCTCATTTTCCATATACACAACCTCGCCAGTCCGAATCTCTGACTGACCACTCGTCATCTCAATCATCCACTCTTTAAAAGCCTCTGTTTGAGCTTCTTCAACATAAGTCTCGATTTCCACTTTATCTAGGTAATGAATTTCCTTTAACTGATAAACAGAAGACCGTAATTCATTTTCGATTTTTCCAAGCCAGGTGTAATTAACGGTGGTATGCATAACACGCATCAGCTTGCGTTCAACAATGCCAGTCGCCGCTAGTCCCTCAGACGTCGCCTTTCCATAAGCACGTATTAAGCCTCCTGCGCCAAGCTTGGTCCCTCCGAAGTAGCGGGTGATGACTACGACAGTATCTTTAAGATGCTTTTTCTTTAAAACTTCCAAGATTGGTACACCTGCTGTACCGCTTGGTTCTCCATCATCATTTGCCTTTTGTATGTGGTCGTTCTCACCAATCATATAAGCTGAACAATTATGAGTCGCATTCCAGTGCTGTTTTTTAATTTTCTGGATAAATTCCTGTGCTTCTACCTCAGTTTCTGCTCTCTCTATATATGCAATGAATCGTGATTTCTGAATCTCGATTTCATGTTCTCCGTATCCTTTTACTGTATAGTAACTTGGCAGCAATTCTTTCTCCCCCTCTAGCGAAAAATTTCCCAACTCCATCTATTAAATCTTCGACATCGTTTTTATGTTCGACAATAGTACTTAGTGCTACAATTCATTATAAGTTGACGGTAATCGAGGGACAATGGTGTCTTATGATTGTAATATAACTTTAATACTGTAAATGTGTTTGAATGTTATAATAGTTAGTGGTCTGACAAGACCTAATTTGTTTTTGGAAAAATGTTTTTATTTTAAAATTGGAGTTTAACTCCTAAAATAATAGGATATAAGACTTAGAATAAAAAATCAATTCTGTGTCTTTATATCGATTTTCAGCAAAATTGGCATGATTTTCTTGTTGAAAATTAGTAACAAATTAGTTTTCAAGTTAAAATATCTTTAGTGCCACCCGTGGGGGAGTTTTACATGGCGATTAAAAAATTCGACACGAAAGCCCTCGATCTGATTTTAGAAAAAATGATCGAAACCGTTGGAGACAGCAAAGACGAAATCTTCCGAATAGGCGAACAGTGCCGGACAGATTATGAATCTATCACCGACGAATTAAGAGAGATTAAAAGAAAGGTCGCGCAAATCATCAATGATGGCGACAAGCTGGATGCTCAGGTAAGGAGGGCGAGGCTGCGGCTATCGGAAGTCAGTAAGCATTTCAAGGATTATTCCGAAGCTCAGGTTCGCGAGGCATATGAAGTGGCACATAAGCTTCAGATGGATCTGACAATGAACAGGCAATCGGAAAAGCAGCTGCGGGAAAAGCGGGATGACCTGGAGCGTAGGTTGGTTGGTCTGAATGAAACGATAGAACGTGCCGACCATCTCGTTTCGCAGATTAGCGTTGTCATGAATTACATGATGAGTGACATCCGAGAAATGGGAGAAGCTCTTGAAACCGCAAAGCAGAAGCAGGATTTCGGCCTGAGAATTATTGAGGCCCAGGAAGATGAGCGGAAAAGGCTGTCCCGAGAAATTCATGATGGTCCTGCACAAATGATGGCAAACGTCATGATGCGTTCCGATTTGATTGAAAGAGTATATAAGGAGCGAGGAGCGGAGGAGGCAATCCAGGAAATCAGGAGCATGAAAAAGATGGTTCGTTCTGCATTGTATGAGGTCCGAAGAATCATTTATGATTTGAGGCCAATGGCTCTTGACGATCTAGGCCTGGTTCCTACCCTCAAAAAATATCTGCAGACAATCGAAGAGTATCATATGACTACTAGAATCCAGTTCACTAATATCGGTGATGACAGAAGACTGCCATCAAATTATGAAGTTGCCTTGTTCCGGATCATCCAGGAATCGGTACAGAATGCGCTGAAGCATGCGGACGCCATGACGGTTCAAGTTAAGCTTGAAATCAAGCAGGACCATATCATGGCTGTAATAAAGGATGATGGTAAAGGCTTTGATATTAATGAAAGCAAACCAGAATCTTTTGGTCTTCTTGGAATTAGAGAAAGAGTCGAATTGCTGGAAGGTGAGCTGACGATTCACTCAAAAATGGGCACTGGAACGTTGGTCATCATCCAAATTCCGATGAATTTATAGAAATATAAAAAATAGATAGATAAAAAGAGATAGAAGCCGTAAGGGAGGCGAATGCTATGACAACAAAGATTGTCATTATTGACGACCATCAACTTTTCAGAGAAGGGGTAAAACGGATCCTTGATTTTGAACCATCATTCGAAGTGGTTGCAGAAGGAGACGACGGCAGTGAAGCCATCGAGCTTGTGGAGAAGTACCAGCCTGATGTCATTATTATGGATATCAATATGCCTAACACAAACGGTGTGGAAGCAACATCTGGACTGATTGAACAGTATCCTGAATCAAAAGTCATCATCCTATCCATCCACGATGACGAAAACTATGTCACACACGCCCTTAAAACAGGAGCAACAGGCTATCTATTGAAAGAAATGGATGCTGATGCATTGGTTGAAGCGGTTAAAGTCGTGGCAGATGGCGGATCTTACTTGCATCCACGAGTTACGCACAATCTGGTAAAAGAATACCGTCGATTATCCGCTGATGAAGGCGGATCAGATAAGTACATATCCCCGGTTGAAATTCGCCGGCCACTTCACCTGCTGACACGCCGCGAATGCGAAGTCCTCCAACTACTTGCAGACGGTAAGAGCAACAGAGGCATTGGTGAAGCATTGTTCATCAGTGAAAAGACAGTCAAGAACCACGTAAGTAACATTTTGCAAAAAATGAATGTTAACGATCGTACCCAGGCAGTGGTCGTAGCGATCAAGAATGGCTGGGTTGAAGTGAGATAATCTTAAGGAAACCACATTTGTCGAATCGACAGATGTGGTTTTTTGTCGATTGCTGTATAAAACTGTTGGAATAATACGACAGAAAATCCCCTATACTTTTACAAAAACTTAATAATATCCGATATAATTAGGGAAACGAATAAAGAAAGGGTGGTCACAATTTCTTTACTTTGGGAACTCTCAGATGAAAAATTAATCGAAGCATACCAACAGGCTACTCTGTTGAATTTAGATAAAAATTTTATTGAAATGCTAATAGAAGAAATAGATACCAGAGGGCTTGAGGTTAGGTTCAATTCATATGTCTCTTAAATTTGTAACGCTGCGCAACCGATTGCCAGCGTTTTTTTTTTTTCAGATTTCGCTATGTCACACAGAAAAGATCTATAAGATCGAAATGAGGTGTGGATTTTAAAAAAGGGGGACATAGAAAAGGTCTATAAGCCTGTATTGAGGTTAGGACATTTAAAAGGTCGAATAGAAAGATTCTATAAGCCCAAAATGATTTGCGGATTTATAAAAGGTCACATAGGAAATTTCTATAAGCCCGAAATGATTTGTGGATCGATAAAAGGTCACATAGGGCAGTTCTATAAGCCCAAAATTGGCTGTAGATTCTTAAAAGGTCACATAGGACAGTTCTATAAGCCCGAAATTGGCTGTAGCTCCAAAAAAGGTCAAATAGAAAAGATCTATAAGCCCGAATTGAGGCGTAGCTCCCAAAAGGGGGTCACATAGGAAGATTCTATAAGCCCAAAATAAGGGGTAGCTCCAAAAAGGGTCACATAGAAACGAAATGAGGAATGGAATCCGCCTTATCACCAGTTCCCGCATTTCCAAACCCCTTTATTAAAATAGTTTTCCTGAAAGAATGCATTTTACATTAAGTTCATATAAAATGGGATTGTACAAACTGTAGAGAAAAACATAAGGATGGTAATATAACAATGAAAACGGCAGTTATCACGGATAGCACTGCGTACATCCCGAAGGA
>NZ_JBIQOE010000240.1:0-13733 GCF_047739415.1 Mesobacillus sp.
TTTATTTTCACGATTGCTGGTACACCAACTGCAGTGCTGTTTGCTGGAATATGATGAATCACTGTCGCACCTGCTCCGACCATTGCCCATTCCCCAATTTCCATACTTGGGATGACAGTAGCACTCGCCCCAACCTGCGCTCCTTCTCTGACTGTGACATTTCCGGTCAAAGTGGCGTTCGGTGAGATATGGACGAAATTCTCAATTTTGCTATCATGCTCGACAACTGCGCAAGTATTAATGATCGCGTGCACTCCCACATGAGCATCTGAATTCACAACTGCACATGGCATTACCACACTTCCATGTCCAATCGTTGATTGTGTGCTTACTTGAGCAGTCGGATGGATCAATGTTGCATATAACTCTTCGGGAAATCCCAGTTGCTCTACAATTTTCTTTCTCACTTTGTTATTTCCAATTGCAACAAAAAATTTGACCTCTGGGTAATCTTCAGATATTGTTTTAGCAGAGTTCACTGGCCCATACATGATCTGTTCATGGAAAAACTCAGCATTAAATTTATCATCGAGGCAGCATACTATTTCTGCATCTTCCATGGATTTAATGACATCTCGAACGACTTTGCTATGTCCTCCCTGACCAATAATGGCAATTTTCATCCATGCCCCTCTTTTACAATAGATTTTGATCCTTTAAACGGCTCCATTGTCACATTGCCAGGCTGTGTGACTCCTTCGGATTGAATAACTTTATAAAACGTTCTCCATAATATTTTCAAATCCAGAAGGAAGGAACGATTTTCAACGTACCAAACATCTAATTTGAACTTTTCTTCCCAGGATAAGGTGTTTCTGCCGCTGATTTGAGCTAACCCGGTAATTCCTGGTCTAACAAGATGACGTTTTGCCTGTTCCTGAGTATAAAGCGGAAGGTATTCCATCAATAATGGCCTCGGCCCCACCAGACTAAGATCCCCTTTTAACACATTGATCAGCTGTGGCAATTCATCCAGGCTGTATTTTCTTAAAAATTGTCCTGCTGGAGTCAATCGAATTTTATCTGGAAGTAGCTTTCCTTTACGGTCCCGCATATCCGTCATTGTCCTGAATTTGTAGAGAAAAAAGGGCTTCTCCTTTAATCCTGGCCTCTTCTGTTTAAAAATGACTGGTGTTCCCAGTTTCACTTTTACAAATACAGCAGTGAACAAGATGATGGGTGATAATGCAACAAGGAGTAAAATTGAACAACTTAAATCTAAGAGCCTTTTCATTTTTGCAACCCCTAGCAACGGTTATGATTAATGTTTATTTTCTAAAACTAATGTGAGTTTCTCTTGGATTTCTAAAATCAATTCTTCGGTTTTGATATCCTCAAATAATTGACCCCTAATATAAATTTCCTGCAACAATTCCTTAAAGCGTTGTTGCTGGGTTTCTTGTACACTCATTCCTATATCCTCTTCTCATTCATTTTTTCGCATGAAAAAAATCCCCACTTTCAGAGAAGTGCGGATTTCCTAGGGCTGTTTGTGTTAAATTTTCTTCATACCCATTTGGATTCTTTGATTGCCATCTCCAGGAATCTTCACACATTTCCCGTAGATTCTTTTCGGCTGACCAATTTAGCTCTTTTTGCGCTTTCGTTGGATCAGCAAAACAGATAGCAGCATCTCCTGCTCTTGGCTCAGCAATTCTATATGGAATCGGAATGCCAGCGGAACCTTCAAAAGCTTCTACCATTTCCAGTACACTGTATCCTTTTCCAGTCCCAAGATTATACGAGTCAATTCCATTACTTGTTGCTACTTTTTTAAGAGCCTTCAAATGACCTTTCGCAAGATCCACAACATGAATGTAATCCCTGACCCCAGTTCCATCAGCTGTTGGATAATCATTGCCGTAAACACTGAGTTCTGGCAGTTTTCCGACAGCAACTTGAGTAATGAATGGCATTAAGTTATTTGGAATTCCATTTGGATCCTCTCCTATCAGTCCACTTTTATGGGCTCCGATTGGATTGAAATACCGCAATAAGGCGATGCTCCAGTTTTGGTCAGATTGATAAAGATCCGTTAATATTTCCTCTAGCATTAACTTCGTCCGACCATAAGGATTGAGCGCACTTAAAGGGAAGTCTTCTGAAATTGGAACCTTTTCCGGCATTCCATAAACTGTCGCTGATGAACTGAAAACCAGTCTATTCACATCGTATTTCTTCATGATGTTTAATAGATTGATTGTACCGTTGATATTATTATGGTAATACCTGAGCGGCATTCGAACAGATTCTCCAACAGCTTTAAGTCCAGCGAAATGAATGACAGCATCAATCTCATTTTCAATAAAGACCTTTTCAAGCTCGTGCTCATTTAATAAATCAACCTGGTAGAACGGAAAACTCTTTCCGGTAATTTCGCTGATTCGGTTTAATGACTCTCTTTTGCTATTCATCAGATTATCGACAACTATGATTTCATAGCCTGCATTTAGCAGTTCAACACAAGTATGGCTTCCAATGTAGCCTGCACCGCCTGTTACAAGGATTGGCATGGATCCACCTCCGTTTATGCATTTATTAAGCTGTAAATCTTCTGGACTTCATTTTCATTTCCATAGTTCATTGACGTTGTATTTTTGACCAAATTCTCTCTTAAAATAGGATTATCAATTACCTTTTGCAATCCTTTAGCAATTCCATCTACTCCCGCTGGCGTTATAAGTCCATCTACCTCATCCTTCACCTGACTTTTTGCCGTTGGAAAGTTGGTAATGACAACTGGCTTGCCCAATATCTGTGCTTCACGAATAGTTACTGCCTTCCCCTCATACCTTGAGGGCTGAACGTAAATGTCGCATGCTTTTATATAAGGATAGGGATTCATTTTTTTACCGAGAAGGAAAAAATGATTATTTAGCTCTAACTCATTTATTAGCTTACGCAACTCATTTTCCAGTGAGCCATAACCTACAACATACCAGGTAACATCATATCCTTTATTAACTAATTGCCTGCATGCCCTGATTGCATTGTCAAACCCTTTTGCATGAGAAAGCCGTCCAACAGACACTATAATGGTTTTGCCTGGTCCTTTTTTGATTTCCTGCGCACTCTGAATTTCAGATTGCTGTCTTACAAAATCCTGAGAGAGGATATTTTCTATGACCATTGTCTTTTCTTTTAAATGTGGAAACTGGTTTACAAAGGTGTTCGAACATTCCTCTGAAACTGCGACTATCCGGTCCAGATTTTTCCACATTTTCATTTCCGTCTTTTTATCAATGAAAATATTGGAATAATCCGTATGGACCCAGCCTACCTTTCTTTTCGCCTTTACTTTTTCTCCGATGAAATGATGTGGCCATAAGAACCCAATCGCAAGATCATACTCCCTTGTTAATTCAGGCAAAAATGGACGTGTAAGCTCCCAGCCATATTGGATCGTTAAATATCCAGGCTCCTCGACCCTCATCATTTTTCCTTTGATGCTGCTTATATACTTAGCTAATAACCTCGAAACGGCAATAGGATATCGGCCATCTCGGATGATCTGTGATATCGATTTTCTAAATGTACTGTAAGCTGGATTTTCCGGGAGCAAATTAGGTCCCTCAGGCATTAACGAAAAGAACTCGCCCTCATGCTTAAAGAGCATTAGATCCACTTCATATTTTTGATAGTCAATGCTATTCAACAACCCGACTAGACTTCGTTCAACCCCGCCTATCGCTAAATCAAATGAAGCAATCAATATCTTCTTCTTCATTTACCACTCCGCCCCAATAGAAAATTGCTAGCCAACTCTGTATAGCTTCATCCACTCTTCAATATTCTGTTGAATACTGAATCCTTTTTCAGACAGCGCTTTAACTAAAGCCTCTTTTTCCGGTTTCTGCAAATTGATCGCCTTCCCTACTTCCTCCCCCCATTTCTCAGGATGCTCTTCCAGACTTAAATACCTTACTAACCCAAGCCCCATGTCTGTACTAGTGGGAACCGAACTCGACATAATACATGGAGTTCCGCTTATCTGGGCCTCTACTGTAACAATCCCGAAGCCCTCAAATATGGAAGGGAACAGAAAAACATCGAAAGCCTTCATCAGCCTCGGAATATCAGAGCGTACTCCTAAAAAACGAACATGTTTGGAAAGGCCCATATTCTCTGCTTCTTGTTCAATCTTCTCTTTTAGTGGGCCGTCTCCAACCAGCAGAGCCACATACTTTTTATCTTTTTTCACCAGTTGTTTGAGAACTTGCAGAATAAAGGCCTGGTTTTTAGACCTTGAAAACTTTCCAACATGACCGATAATCTTGGCATCCTGATTGAGCCCCAGTTCTCTTCTCACACTCGTTTTAGTGATGGTCTCATCGAGATATTGGCCCAAATCAATTCCATTTTTAAGGATTGTTACTTGATTTTTATCAACCGCCTTTTGACCAAATAAAAAAGCTCCAGCCTCCTGGCTGCAGCTGCAATATTGAGTTGCTGAGATTTTAATGATTGATTGCAAACCCTTTAGTAACAACTTTTGTTTAAAACTGTCATTCATTGGCCAGTTGTTGCTGTGAGAGTGGCAAATACGATGCGGAATTCCTGCAATTTTTGCTGCAAGGGCAGGAAATCCACTTTGGTAATCGGTATGCGAGTGAACGGCAATATAGGAATTTGACGACATGATCTCACTTAGTCTCTTAACATATGATATCGGACCAGCAATTCCTAAGCTGGGAACGCTATAAATCTTTCCGCCTAATTTTCGGATTTCATTATCGTAATCTCCTTGGTCATTCCGATGGGCAATAAAATCGAATTGAAGCTTGCTTCTGTCCAAGTTTCGATAAACATTCATTAGTAATGTTTCCGCCCCGCCTCGATCCATCGCGCTGACGACATGCAAGACCCTGTCGATATGTTTTTCTACCACATTTTATCCCCCCTATCAATAAAGAACTTAAAAGATGATATAGTCGCTTTTATAGTGAATGTTTAAGCTAATTACGCTTTCGTAATAGTAATAAAGAAAATAACAAACGATTATTCCTAAATAAATCAATCGCTGTTCTTTTTCATGAAAAAGCTTTACGATCCATCCTACTAAAATAAGCTGATATAGTTCAAAATAAATATTAAATCTGGCAAATATCCAATTCTGTGTTGATACAATCATAAAAACTAAACCAATCAGTGCCATATTGACTATGTAATCACTTTCAGGAAATATCTCCCTTAACTTTTCTCTTCCGAAGAAGGCAATGATAAGAGGCGTTCCGAAGACTGCAACACGGATTACATTCGCTCCACCTTCCTGGAAATTTTTATAATGACCATACTGTGTATCTTCTAAGCTTGAGAAAAGTATAGAAGAAAATTGATCGAATCCTATTACTATTACTACCGCAATGACCAATAACATTAGCGTTGCTTTTGACCATGCTTTATAGCGCACTAAAAAATATATTGGCAGCAGTATTAATGCACTTTCATGAAATGTAGAAGCAAAAAACACAATTAATGCATATGCAAAAAAATTTCCACTGATAATAAATTTGGTAGCCGTAAAAACAATCGCTGCTGTAAGCACCTGTCTTAGACCGTTCATGGAAACAAGAAATAATCCACCTGTAATATAAACAAATGTACTGAGCTCGAACTGTCTCGAGTACTTAAGAAATATGAGTACGATTAGAACATTGGTAATTGCTGCAGCGGTAAATATCAATATTTGTGGATCATCTGATATTCTCTTTAAAAACATTTGCAGAATCCAAAATCCTATATTTTCTTTTTCCTTTACCTGGGCCCATGTAAAATCGTTTAATTGGTAGGCATACTTATAAAAGTATGTATCCCCGATATTGGATCTTAGGCCACCTACTAACGCCAGTGACAAAAGAGCACCAAGTGCGAATACTTTATTATAAGAAATAGACGTGATGGATACCGGGGAAAGTGCAGGCTTGGCGAAATATCTGCTGAAGAACGAAAAGACAAAGACAACTGCAAGGTTCCACCATAAAATGGTCATATTTTATTCCTTCCATATTTATATAGTACGAGTTTTAAATGAAATAAATACAAATAACAGCACACCAAAAGGGAAAGCAATTGTTGTCAATATTTTGTGAGGTGTTTCTCTTAAAACATTAAACTCATTACTTAAAAGAGTACTGGAAACATAATGAATCGCTTGCTTAAATCTAAATCTCCAATTAACAAAAGGTAATTTCATTAATTCCTTACGATAAAACGCAAACCCTTTTGGATTCTTCCGATATTGCTTTAACATATTAAGTGAAGAACCATCAGGTAAATATTCTACACAACATAAAACATCATTCATTAGGAGCATTTCATATTCTTGATCAAGTTTGTAATACTTGTATGCCAGCCCTACATATTTCTCATTTTTAAATATTGGGTATGGAAATTTTTTAGTTAATTCTGTCCGATAAACTAACTTCTTATCTCCAGTTACACCATATTTATAGTAAAGATCGAACAGCGTTGAAGTTTTCAGATTATCAGGCAACTTTGACCCAATAACTGTCCCGTCAGTAAAAGAGTCCAATCCAATTAGACCACTCACATTCTCGCTTCCTTCTCTCTCCCACAGTCCCAAAATCTTTTCTACTGCATCATCAGGCATATAATCATCAGAATCGATACAAACATTCAATTCAGTTTCGATTAGTTCATATGCTGTATTATGCGCTCCATGCATCCCCTGGTTTTCTTGCCAAATATATTGAATTTCTATTAAGCTTTCAGTCTGCCAATTACTAACTAAGACCTTCGTATTATCAGTAGACCCATCATCAATAATCAACCATATGAAGTCTTTATTGGTTTGTCTTTTTAACGATTCATAGCAATTGCTCAGACAATATGCTCTATTGTATGTTGGCGTAAATACCGTTAACTTCTTCATTCATCACATCCCCTGTAACAGTAGAATAAAATTTTCTAAGAAAATCAGAAGAATCCCTTATATCAAAGCCATTTTTTGAAATCAGTGAGTTTAAGTTACTGTTCCGGATAGAGTGCTTACTTTTTACGTCCTGCATTCTGTTCACCCATAGTTTTTTATTGTTGAGAGATAGAGACTGAACTAACCCTATTCCCATATCTACCTCTTTAGTTATAGAATCGGAGATAAGGCAAGGAAGACCTGAGGCCTGAGCCTCAATTACTGAGACTGGAAATCCTTCAAAGACAGAAGGGAACAGAAAAATGTCAAATGCCTGGAGAAGCTGTTCAACATCTGATCTGCTTCCAAGAAACTTAACATTTTTAGTTAGTTCCATCTCTTCTACTTTCCGCTTGATCTGGGGAAGCAGTGGACCGTCTCCAACTAACAAAAGTATGGCCTCTTCTCTATAAGACAGAAATTCTTTAAACACCTCTAATAAATAGGAATGATTCTTCGGCATTGAAAATCTGCCCACGTGACCGACTATGAACTGATCTTCCTTTATTTTTAATTCTGACCTAATCGATTCCCTTACCTTCAGAGAATATTTAAATTGTTCTAAATCAATTCCATTTTTCAAGAAAATCGTTCTATCAGCTTTATTCCCAAATAGCCATTCTGCAGCTTCTCTAGAACATGAAACAAAATCAGTAGCATACTTTGGAATCATTGTTCCTGCATACAATTTGTATATTCTAGCCGCTGCCCCGCCTTCACTCCTTGTACTATGGCTGTGAGCGATTCTTACAGAAACTCCTGCCTTTTTAGCGGCACGTAATACAAATCCACTCATTTTATCCATATGTGAGTGAACGATCTGGTATTGCGAGGTATTCATAAAAAAAACGTTCAATGCTTTGAGATAATTCGAGTGACCAACATCCGTAACATAAGGGATTCTATATATCCTTCCTCCTAATTCGTTTATTTCCTTATCAAACACCCCTTCTTTACAGGTCAAAAAATCAAACTGAATTTTTGACCGATCGATATTTCTGTAAAGATTCATCAGCAGTGTTTCTGCCCCGCCACGGTTCATGTTGACGACTACATGTAAAATTCTTAAAGGACTGCCCACTGCGACTCCTCCGTTTCTGCCATAAATGGTTTGTATATTGCGCTCTTTTCTTGGAGTATTTTATTTGTACTGAATTTATTTATTATCAGCCTTCGTCCATTGGATCCCATTACTGCCCTTTGAGCTGGATCCTTTGCTAACAGCTTCATCTTCTTCGCAAACATGAGTGGGTCAGACTCTTTTATTAACCAGCCTTCTTGCTGGTTTGTAATTAGTTCTCGATGTCCTCTGTTTTCTGTGACGATAACTGGCAACCCGCATGACATGGCTTCCATAATATTCACAGGGAGACCTTCCCTAAAGCTGGATCCAACCGCTACATCAGAGATTTGCAGCAACTGTTCTATGTCCTTTCTGAATCCTAGAAAATGAACATGATCTTCCACACCAAGCTTTTTGGCCAATTTGCGACACTCCTGTAATGAAGGACCTTCTCCTGCTAATAACAGCTTAGCTTTTGGAACTTCATCTACTATTTGTTCCAGGGCTCGAATTAACAATTGCTGGTTCTTATTTTTATTGAATTCAGCAGCGTAAAACATTAAAAAATCGCCAACGTTGTAGCCGTAGGCGATTCTTAATTCCTTTTTATATTCTTTTTCAGCAGGCCTGAATTTTTCTGTGTTTACTCCAACTCCATGGACATGTTCAATACGACCTGCCTTGAATTGATGCTGTTCTGCTCTGTTGAAATCCTCTTCATTAATAGTAATCAGGCAGTCGGTATACCTTGCCAGCCATTTTTCAATAGGATAATAGATTAGCCAGTTTATTGCTGGTGATCCTTTGCAGAAATGAAAACCATGAGCTGTGTACAATACTTTTGTTCCTTTTTCCCGTGCTGTCCTGGATGCAAGTCTGGCCAGCACTCCGCCAACCGGTGTATGGCTATGAATGATTTGATAATCATTTTGGTTAATGATTGATTTTAATTGCTGATAGGCCTTCATGTTTTGCAGGCGGAATGGCGACCTTTGTATTGGCAAATCATATTTTTGATCAACAAAAGGGAGTTCCAAATCACCTTTAGCAGCAACGTGTACCTCCCAACCTTGCTCTTTGAACCATTTCATGTAAGGCAAATGAAAGGCACTGAAATGATAATCAACTGTCGCACAAAGTAAAATCCGCTTTTTTGTACCCATAAGTTTAACTCTGCCTAGCTTTTTCAAGATTTAAAATCGAAGAAAAGTAGTCTAACAGATCAGAACGTAAATCATCCCGCTGTAAAGCGAAATCAATCGTAGTCTTAATAAAGCCCATTTTTTCACCAACATCATATCTGGTGCCTTTAAAATCATAAGCATAAACCGCTTCATATTCGTTCAAGCCGGCGATGGCATCCGTTAACTGAATTTCTCCGCCAGCACCCGGTTCTTGCTGGTCCAGGATATCAAATATTCTTGGATTCAAAATATAGCGGCCCATGATAGCAAGGTTTGAAGGAGCCTCTTCTATCTTTGGTTTTTCTACTAAACTGCTGACACTATAAAATCGGTCGCCAATACAGTTTCCATCTACAACTCCATATCTTGATACTTCAGTTGGATTGACTTTTTGCACTCCAAGAATTGAAGCATTATATCTTTCATACTGTTCCATCATTTGTTGGAGGCAAGGTATTTCCGCCTGAACAATATCATCACCTAAGAGAACCGCAAAAGGTTCATTCCCGATAAACTTTCGGGCACACCAGATTGCATGGCCAAGTCCTTTTGGTTCTTTTTGGCGAATGTAATGGATATCAACGAGTTTTGAAGACTTTTGGACCTCAGTTAGTAACTCGAATTTTCCTTTTTCTAAAAGGTTTTGTTCCAATTCAAAGGAGTGATCAAAATGGTCTTCAATCGCTCTTTTTCCTTTCCCAGTAACTATAATAATATCTTCAATTCCTGACTCAATTGCTTCTTCAACAATATATTGAATAGTGGGCTTATCAACAATCGGCAGCATTTCTTTCGGCATCGCTTTTGTGGCTGGCAAAAATCTAGTTCCCAGGCCAGCAGCTGGGATAATCGCTTTTTTTACTTTCATCTACTTCCACCCCTAAACTGAAATTGACAAAACCGGAGAGTCGGCAAACCTATTATTAGCTAATGCTAACAAACGATCTCTCAATTCTTCTTTTTCCATACTTGAGAAAGTGCCGATAATCTCTTCTATCTCGGATATATATAATTCTGACGTTTTTCCTACATATATTTTTGGGTGCACTTGATGCTCTCCCACTTCATCATCCTTCAAAAGCTCTTCATATAGCTTTTCACCAGGTCTTGTTCCTGTATATTCTATTCCGATTTCCTCTATAGAATAACCAGATAGCTTTATCAAGTTTTTGGCCAGGTCTACTATCTTTACGGGTTCACCCATATCAAGGACGAAGATTTCTCCTCCATGCGCCAGAGCTCCTGCTTGAATCACCAGCCTTGATGCCTCTGGAATTGTCATGAAATAACGTACCATTTCTGGATGCGTCACAGTAACAGGACCGCCTTTTTCGATTTGCTTCTTGAAGAGAGGAATCACACTTCCCCGGCTGCCGAGAACATTACCAAACCTTACCGCAACAAACTTTGTATTACTGCTCTCATCCATATGCTGTACGATCATCTCGGCAAGCCTCTTTGTTGCGCCCATCACACTTGTTGGGTTGACAGCTTTGTCGGATGAAATCATCACGAATGTTTTCACTCCATGCCAGCTTGCAGCATTTGCGACATTTAACGTGCCAATCATATTATTTTTTACTGCTTCCTCTGGATTGCGCTCCATTAAAGGCACATGTTTATGGGCGGCGGCATGATAGACAACATCCGGCTGGTAGGTCTCCATCACGGACAACATTTTTTTGGCATCCTGGATTTCAGCAATGACAGGAATAAACTCTATGGCTGAATCTCGAAAACTTTCTTTCAGTTCCAATTCAATTGAGTAAATGCTATTTTCACCGTGTCCTAAGAGAACTAATTTTTCAGGGTTAAATTGAGCGATCTGCCTGCAGATTTCTGAACCAATCGACCCTCCAGCTCCAGTTACAAGCACTACTTTGTTTGTGATATCCTCAGAAATTTTGTCATCGTTTAACACGACCGGATCTCTCCCCAGTAAATCTTCAACCTGGACATCGCGAAATTGGTTTACAGACAGCTTGCCGGTCATAAGATCCTCAAGCATTGGCAGGATTTGCGTCTTAGCATCCGTTTTTGCACATTCTTTAAAAATGCTATTCAGTTCCTTCCTGCTTAACGAAGGAATCGCAATGACAATGTTGTCAATTTTGAATTTTTTCACAATGACATCAATTTTTCCAACTCCGCCCAGGACTGGGATTCCCATAATATCCAGATGATGCTTTTTTGCATCATCATCGATGAAACCAACAGGCTGGAGGTCAGATTCCTTACTTTTTAGCAACTGCCTTGCAACCATAGTTCCTGCAGAACCTGCACCAATAATTAATGTCCTTTTGCTAAAAGTTAAACGACTCAAATATAAATCCCTGTAAATTCTCCAGCAAAACCGTGAGCCGCCAATAATCAATACTAAAAGCAGCCACGTTACCGACAACCGCCTTAGGAAAATTTCATTGAGAATGACTACTTGGAATACACCAGCCGTCAGGATTGAGGCTGATGCCGTCTTCAGGATGATAATCAGTTCTCCAACACTTGCATATTCCCAGGCTTTTTTATAAAGCTTGAATTTAAAAGAAAATAAATGATGGCTTAATAAAATGGCTGTGGCACTAGTTAAATAAAAGAACGGTGAAGTAACAATTGTCCCACGCACGAGTAAATGACTAATGAAAATCGCCGTTAGGACAATTGCAGAATCAATAAGGATAAATAATGAAAGTCTTTGCCTATAGGTCATGCTTTTCCTCCCTCCCTTTTTTTAATCTAACCTCACGTTCCGCAGCATAATGGCATAGTCGATCAGCTTTCTTATTTCTTTCAACTCTTCTTTGCTGGCGTCTTGCTTTATGTAGCGTACTGCTTTTTTTATCGATTTCGGAAACTTATCTATTTCTTTCATATGTATCCTCCTTAAAAATAAAGTCTTTACTTATTCGTTCTTTTCAGAAAACAAATAAGTAAAGACTTTATAATAAATACGGGGCATTCAACCCCCCCTCACATCACACTCCCGACGACCAGAGCGTCTAAGGTTTATTCAACCCACAGCATGACCGAGTGCCTCCTTTGATAACGGCTAGGAGACATCACCATAAAAAGAACATTGTTTTCTCAATAACGAACAATAGTGGTAAAAAAAATTATTACTTCATCTCATTCAATATGACGCCATAGATTTTTGCTTTAGCGAACTCAAGAGCCTTCTTTGCTTCTGTCGCTTTTTCAATAGCTGTTTTTCCTTCACCTATAACAAGTATTACACCATCACTTTTATTGGCTAACAACTTTGTATCCGTTACCTCCAGCACTGGAGGGGAATCGATCAGAATCACATCGTAATTCTCTAGTGCCTTTTGAAATAACTTCTCCATGGCTTCTGAACCGAGTAATTCAGCTGGGTTAGAATCTAGCTGGCCGCTTGTCAAAATAGCAAGGTTTCCGATTTCGGTTTGGTATGCTGCATCTTTAAGTTCTGCCTGGCCAGTTAGGACATCTGCCAATCCCTTTTCATTGGGTATTTTAAATATAAAATGAATATGAGGATCCCTTAAATTCGCATCAACCAACAGTACGCTTTCCTTTTGCTGTGCCATAGAAACTGCAAGATTCGCGGCAGCAGTTGACTTTCCTTCACTTGAACTTGGTGAAGTTAAAAGCAAGGTGCTTTTTTTGCCACCATTTAGGAACTGTACATTCGTGCGAAGTGTCCTGAATTGTTCAGCAATAATTGAATCTGGGTTTGAGTAAACTACCAAATTCCTTTTTTGCCTTGCAGCTGCTGCTCTACGTTTACTTTGGAACACCGGTATCACCTCGCGGAAAATCTATTTGATGAATACTCTGTTTTTGGATATTTTTTTTGTTCATTTTCGATATCCTTCCTAATACAGGAAGCTCCAGAATATCCTCTACATCTTTTTTGGATCTAATCGTGTCATCTAAGGAATCCAGGAAGAAAACAAATCCAACTCCTGCAAAAAGACCAAAGACCAATCCTATAATTCCTGTTTTATTCTCTTGCTCATTTATTGGGTTGGAGTTTACTTTTGCGGGGGAATAAAGCCTTAAATCATTAAAGTTTAAAAGGCTGCTAATTTCTTTTTTAAACTCCTCCGCTGTTGTATTTGCAATATCAGCTGCTCTATTGGGATTGTTATCGATCACTTTTACATTTACAACCTTTGAACTATCAATAATTCCTACACTAATCTGATTAGCCAAAGACTCTGGACTTCGATTCAAGTCCAGTTTCTCAACGACCTTCTCCAATACTACTGGATCTTTCAATATCACCTGCAGTGTATTCATGTCAGCTTCTTTTCCTATAATAATCCGGGCCGAAGATTGATATAGAAGTGTGATATCCTTTTCCCCATATAAATATCCAGCAATTGATGCCAGGGCAGTTATAATGGCAATGATCCAAAGACGTTTTTTTACGATTAAGAAAATCTCTTTTATATTGATTTCTTTGGCAATTCCTTTTTTTGTATTATTCATTGCTCATTAACCCACCTTAAAACTTAATTTGTTCTAGATAGAGAACATTTAGATCAAAAAAATATGCGTTCTCAATTACTAATAA
>NZ_JBIQOE010000241.1:0-2129 GCF_047739415.1 Mesobacillus sp.
ATCTATCACTTACTCTAGAAATGGAGATATGAAAGAAGCAATAGAAGCAGCCAAAAAAGCTTGCGAACTCCAGTATAACCTAACCTATAGGTACCATCTTCAAATCTTACAGGCCAAAAATCTAGTCATGGTTGCAGTAGATTTGATGAAAAAAGGGATACTTACAGAAGAAATTGAAAATATATTGAATCAAGCTAAAACACTGGATCCTTTAAATATTGAGGCTTACCTTATCTTAGGTATCTAGCGTGAAAAATAAGCTTAAATTTGGTAAAAAAGGGCGCAGCAAACTAAGGTCTTTAAAGACCTAAAAAAAATCAAGCTTTGGTTTTAAGCTACAGAAATGTCAGAAGCCTTTATTATACCTTGGGCAATTAGGAGTTTTATTGCCTGATTAATAGCTTTCTCTTTCTGCTTGTCCTGCATTTCTTGTGGCATATCAATTTTATACAAGTCGCTTGGATTCCACACTTCGCCAGTAACAAACATATTGTATATGGCGGTGAGTATCATCCTTGCAATAGCGATTATGGCTCTTTTTTTGCCTCTCCTTTTAGAAATGCGTTCGTACTTGATTTTGTAGTAAGGAGACTTATCCGATTTCACGGCTGCATGGGCAACTTGTACCAATGCAGGTTTGAGGTATACACCGGCACGTGTAATACGGACAGATTTCTTCTTACCAGCAGATTCATTATTGCCAGGTGTTAGTCCCGCCCAGCAGCACAAACGCTTGGAGTTGGCAAATTGAGACATATCTGTACCAATCTCGGAGATAATGGTGATTGCAGATGCTCTATTAACTCCGGGAATGGTACATAAAAGGTTAATGGCACTTTCATAAGGTTCGACCAACTTATCCAGTTTTTCGTCCAGTTCAGCAATCGAATTGGTTACGAAGTCGAGGTGAGAACGAACCATGATCATACGTTCTTTTTGTTCCTGAGTCATTTGGTATCCTTCAATAGATTCAACCACGTTATCTGCTTTTTTTTTCAAAGATTTATGAAGAAGAGAAGTACAGTATTCCGGGTCAAAGGTATCAGAGGAAATCAGATAGTCCGTGATGGAAGTGGCAGATTTGCCAAACATGTCGGAAACGACAGCATCAAGGGCTACATTACAGACTGTGAAAGCGTTTTGAAAACGGTTCTTTTCACTGCTTCTACAAGAAACAAGTTTAGAACGGTAGCGAGTGTATTCACGAAGAATACGGACTGGTTTATTAGGGATATAGCTTCCTGGTACTAAACCAAGGCGGAAAAGGTCAGCAATCCACTTAGAATCTTTTTTATCATCCTTATTTCCTTTTACAGCCTTCACCCATTTGGGGTTAGCAACAGTCATACGGATGGTATCTTCCAAAAGATTGTAGACAGGAACCCAATATTTCCCGGTCGATTCCATGCACATATCATAGCAGTTGTTATCAATCAGCCACTGCTTGAATTGAAGAATGGAATTGTTAAAAGTAGAAAATCTCTTTTTTGAATAATGAGGGGTAATCCCCTGTGAAGTAATAATTGTGGCGACGAGAAAAGTCTTATGCACATCGACACCGCAACAGATAGGATAAACAACTTTCATGGCACAGCCTCCTTTCATAATTGGAGGAAGAAGACATTGACTGAACCATCACACATTTAACAAAGAGCTAAAACAATGATTAGCGTGCGGTCTTATAGAACCACTTATTTGTGCTTGAAAGATGATTCTTACACTGGTTATTATACTGTTTTGAACTGAGAAGTAATCTACGACTCACCTCGCCGTGCTTTGTAGTATATCTTCTCCTTAAGTTAATCATAGCAAAGTGGTGAAAGCCGCACACCATTTTTCATTACTATTTGTGCCGCCAGCGCTAGCGGCGGAATGGAGGTTATTATGAGTGAGCATCATCATGTGCATAAACAACGCAAGCAAGTTGTGAACCGGCTGGCTCGAATCGAAGGCCACGTGCGCTCCATTAAAGAAATGGCCAATGAAGAACGTGATTGTTCCGAAATTCTTTTACAAATCGCTGCTGTCAGAAAAGCATTAGACAGTACGGCCAAAGTTTTACTCAAAGATCATTTGGAAAGTTGCGTAGTCGATGCAGTGCACCACGGAAATCAAGATAAGGTACTGGA
>NZ_JBIQOE010000242.1:0-33990 GCF_047739415.1 Mesobacillus sp.
CCCTTAGAGGTTCCATCTCTGTCATGTATTATAAATCCTTCGTAAGCTCTCTTACAACATGTCCAATTTCGGGTATGATCAGCTTTTCCATTGCCAGGCGGACAGCACCTGTTGATCCTGGTGTCGAGAACACGGCCCGGTCATTGACGACTCCGGCTGCGGCACGCGATAGCAGGGCAGCCGAACCGATATCGTCGGTATAGCTGAGCATCCGGAAAATCTCACCGAACCCGGGAATTTCTTTTTCAAAGATGCTTTGGACTGTTTCGATTGTGACGTCTCGTTTGGCAATCCCTGTGCCGCCGTTCGTTAGGACCACATCAACATCGGAGTTGCTGCAGCCTTTTATCACTTCAGATTTAATCAGTTCCACTTCATCTTTTACAATCACGTAATCGACGATCTTATGTCCTGCAGCCTCGAGCATTTCCATCATCAGCTTGCCGCTTTTATCTGTATCTGGCGTTCTTGTATCGCTTACTGTTATGACTTTGCAGCGCACCTGGCTTGGTGCAGCTTGTTTATGTTCCTGTGTACTCATAACTCTAGAGTGCTCCTTTTTCTTTGAAATATCTCATCTGATAAAATTTATGGGCGAAGTCAGTGACCCTTCTCGTCAATTGATAGTTTGCCCCCGCACCAATCGCCATGCTGATCACCGGCATGCCCTGAACATGCTTTTTGCGGAACATCAGGATCGCCATACCTTTGAAAATCTGTTTGATTGGCTGTTCAAGCCATGTCACGTCTGTCAGGTCATCATTGCCTTCATAAAAATAATAGTCTTCTGCCTGTTCGAGGTCATTTTTCAACTCTTCCCAGCCAGCACTCTGCATCCTAGAAGGCATTGTCGCAGTATGGAAAACTTTCAAAGCGACCATCATTTCAAATGGTGTATTCACTTCGAATCCATAGGTCATCGCAACCAGTTGCACAATCCGCAAATTAATGACTGCCATCGCTGGCATATCTGCTCCTAGCACAAGATTTCCACCGCTGCCTGACATACCGCCCTGGACGAAGGAATAGAGTCTGTGGCGGGCAATTTGCTGCCTAGCAATGAATTCAAGCTGTTCAATCGGCAGCTCTCTTAAATCCTGAATAGTTTCAAGGTCAGGCTGGAAAACCCGCCCCGCTGAAAGAATCCTTTCCTTGGCATCCATCTGCAGCTGTGAACCCTGAATTAAGGAGTGAAGATGGAAAAGCCAGCCGTCGAATAAAGTGAAAAAGCGTTCCTGCACCTCTTCTGGCAAAAGCGAAAAAGATCGTTCAAGATATCGATCATACGCTAATTCAAAATCATTCGGTTCATAATCGTAGAGATTGTTTTCCCAAGCACTTAATTCATCCAGTACCTTTTGTTCCCGTTGAGTCAAAGGCATTGAAAAACCTCCAGCTTATCTGAATTTTCTTCCAGTATAGCACAAGAAAAGCGGAAGCGCCTCGGTCAGCCCCGACAAGCGCTGCCCGCTTAAATCACCACGTCCTGTAAAAAAAGCTAACGCTTTCGGTCGTGCGATGAATCGCTTCGAAGCTTTCCTTGTCCTGTGGCATGCGGGTCTGCACGTCCTGTGCCTCAGAGGGCCTGACAGTGAAGTCGCTCTTTGACTTCATTGGCAGGACTGAGCGACTCGAGGGGCTTGGCGCTAAAGCTAGACAAATTCCCCCACTATATAAAAAGGCAGAAGCATCTGCGCTTCTGCCTTTTAATTGAATTATTTCGCCAAACGCACGACATCACGAGCAATCATGACTTCCTCGTCTGTCGGGATGACCATTACTTTTACTGGAGAGTGCGGGTAGCTGATGAATGCTTCTTCACCGCGCACTTTGTTCAAAGCTGGATCCCAGTAGATGCCCATGAACTCAAGGCCCTGTAGGACACGGGCACGGATTGCCGAACTGTTTTCACCAATACCAGCAGTAAAGATGATTGCGTCGACACCGCACATGCGTGCTGCATATGAACCAATGTATTTATGGATTCTGTCCGCAAAAACTTTCAGTGCAAGTTCTGCACGTTCATTTCCTTTTTCTGCTTCATCTTCGATGTCACGAAGGTCGCTTGAGAATCCGGATACACCAAGCATACCGCTTTCTTTATTCAGGACGTCCAATACTTCATCTGCAGATTTATCTGTTTTTTCCATGATATATGGGATCAAGGCCGGGTCGATATTACCGGAACGAGTCCCCATCGTCACGCCTGCAAGCGGTGTGAAGCCCATGGATGTATCGATTGACTTACCGCCTTCGATTGCCGCGATACTTGCACCGTTTCCAAGGTGACAAGAAATCAGGCGCAGGTGCTCGACAGGACGGCCAAGCATCTCTGCTGCACGCTGGGAAACATACTTGTGTGAAGTACCATGGAAACCGTATTTACGGATTCCGTACTTTTTATAATAGTCGTATGGAAGGCTGTAAAGGAATGAGTTTTCAGGCATTGTCTGGTGGAATGCTGTATCAAACACAGCAATCGCCGGAACATTCGGCAATACCTGCTGGAATGCGCGGATACCAGTCAAGTTAGCTGGATTGTGCAGTGGCGCAAGCTCTGAAAGCTCCTCAATTTTTTGTAAAACTTCTTCGGTGATCAATACAGAATCGCTAAACTCTTCGCCTCCGTGAACAACACGGTGACCGATTCCTTCGATTTCATCTAGTGACTGGATGATTCCCAAAGACGTTAGTTTATCAAGAAGGATTTTTACCGCAACCTCATGATTCGGGATATCAGTAACTTCCTTATTCTTTTCTCCATTTACCGAGATCGTGAAGATTGAATCTTTAAGACCGATTCTTTCTACGATACCTTTAGTGATGACTTCTTCACTTGGCATTTCAAACAATTGAAACTTAAGTGAAGAACTGCCGGCATTGATTGCAATTATTTTAGACATTTTGTACCGCTCCTTTTATATAACAACCTGATTAAAAATCCAGTGAATAGTACACATTTATTGTGTGCCACAGGCCGGAATTATATCTCTCATTTTCTCATTTAAACACTGTCTTTTTCACATTTCAAGCAAAGCTTTTCCAAACGGTAAATGAGTTTTTATTCAGATACTTCTAATGATTTAAAAAAATATTGCTATGTTTTATATAGCCGTAATATTAAGGGAAAAGCACAAACTTGAAGTGACTCGAGGTTCGCTTGAGCTATTAAATGAAAAAAGAACCGGTATTAACCCGGTTCTATAGTTGTGCATTTTTATTTTCGTTAAACCATTGATCGATTTTATTCAGCATCCTGTTCACGGCTGGGCCGTCTGATAGCTTTGGCAGCTCGGCAAGGAGTGCCTGTTTTGGTGCTTTCACTTCTTCGCCGTTTTTTTGCAGCATAAGGATACTTTTAGCTGCCTGCTTGTTTTTAAACAATGAAGCTGGAAGCTGTAAAACACCCTGAACAATCAGATGGTTTTTAATGAACTCATGAATCATTGGGGCCTGTTCACTTTCAAACAGACCATTAGGGATCATGAAGAACAAATATCCGCCTTCTTTTACATGCTTCGTACTTTGCTCTATGAACATGTGATGAGAGTACGTATGGCCTTCTTTTGCTTTTACCTCATATTGCTCTGCTCGAAGGTCATTTGGATAGTAGCCCACTGGAAGGTCACAAACCACTGCATCCGCCGGATCAACAAACAATGGTTCAAGACTGTCCTGATTGAAAAATTCAACCGGATGCTTTTGAAGATTGGCATTGACGAAAGCAAGGCGTATCAGCAGGTCATCAATTTCAACACCGACTGACTCGATTTCCTTGTCTGTCTGCTGGTTCAATACCGTAGCCAGCAGGTTGCCAGTCCCGACCGCAGGATCAAGCAGCCTGAATGACTTCTTGTCGACAAACTTATTGACTAGGTAGCCAATGAACATGCCGACAGAATCTGGCGTCATTTGATGGTTCGGCTGGGTATGCTCCTTCATTCCCTTCAAAATCGCAAGCTGGAAGCCTTTGCGGATATCTTCTTTGCTAAAAGAATCAAGGTTGATCTCCTTATATACTTTTTCAAGCCTTTTCTTTGTTACTTCATTTAGTTCGTCTTGAAGCACCGTGCCCTGGAACATGTTCTCCCCGCTTTCAGCCAGCGCTTCCAAATATGTACATGATAACTCTTCTTTTAAAATATCTGCAGTTGTATTAAATGCAGTAAATAATTGTTCGACCGGAGACATACTCACTTTTCTTCCTCCTGATTTGGATAGATATTTATATATTTTAGCCCTGTTCTGCTCTGTGTACAAGGTATATGGCTCTTAATAGAAATGCGCAAGTACTGGAGCCAGCTTATTTGGCACAGAGATTCTATCGGACACATTACTCTTCCTCCGCCTTCTGTTTGTCCGATAGGGAACTATTAAATGATAGAAATCCACAAATCCCCATATTCAAAGCAAAACAAGCCGCAGTTTTTTCTGCGGCTTGTTCCCTGGTTGTATATTAGTTTGCTTGCTTTGCAGCTTCTACTGCTGCTTCGTAGTTAGGGTGGTCTGTTGCTTCGCTTACATACTCAACATATGTTACTTTGTCGTTTGAATCAACAACAAATACAGCGCGAGCGAGCAGGCGAAGCTCCTTGATTGCTACTCCGTAAGCTTCTCCGAATGAAAGCCCGCGGTGGTCAGATAGTGTCTGGACATTATCGATTCCAGCAGCTCCACACCAGCGCTTTTGTGCGAAAGGAAGGTCCACGCTGACTGTCAAAATCTTAACGTTGTCAAGGTTTGCAGCTTCTTCATTGAAACGGCGAGTCTGTGCATCACAAACTCCTGTGTCTAGTGAAGGAACAACGCTGATCAAACGTACTTGTCCTTTTGAATCCTGAAGTGTCACTTCAGATAGATCGTTTGCAAGCACTTTGAAATCTGGTGCCTGGTCTCCAACCTTTACTTCATTTCCTAGTAATGTAACTGGGTTCCCCTTAAATGTAACAGATGCCATACCTGCTCATCCTCCTTGTCCATTATATGTACAGTGTTAATATATCTTTTAAAGAATTTTTTTGCAATTATTTTACTAAAAGGAGACCAAAACTCAATATACATAGCTAAGCTGCCTTTCCGCTTGAAAAGGCAGCTTCCTGCTAAATAGTTGGTTTTCCCATTACTCCGTGAATTCACCTGCTTAAAAATCCAGGTCTGTTTTCGGACCGTTGTAATCAGATTGAGATTGAGATTGGCCTTGGTTTTTGTTCTGGCTGCTATCCTGGCTATTCTGGTCTTTTTTTGACATCATTTGCTGGATTTTTTCAACAGCCTGTGGAGCCAGATCAAGTATTTTCTCGTATAAATGTGTATTTTCATCAAGGTGAAGCATTTTTACACCCTTTGAGTTGACTATTAAGAAAGCAATTGGCGTGATTGACACACCGCCTCCGCTACCTCCTCCGAATGGGTGCTGGGAACCTCCAGACTGTCCTCCTGAGCCACCTGAGCCACCAGAGCCACCGGATCCTCCTTTAGAGCTTTCCAAAACAAATTCGCTTCCACCAGCGGCAAAACCGAAACCTACCTTTGAAACTGTCAGGATCACACTTCCATCCGGTGTTTCTACGGGGTCTCCAATGATTGTGTTAACATCAATCATTTCTTTCAAGCTTTCCATAGCAGTTGTCATTAATCCTTGAATTGGATGGTCGGACATTCCTGTTTCCTCCTTATTTTAGACAGAATTAGTATTATCACCAGAAAGAGCTGACAATGGTTTAGATTTAAATTCAGGCCAGCCGCCTTTCCAATATTTAACCAGCTTTATTCCTGCTAAAATAGCATGCCCGACTCTGACTTGAATCATACATTTAAAACTAGTAATTGAAACAGTGTGCTGGAAGCTTGGTGTAATCGACATGACAGGCATTTCTTTCATTTTCATATAGTTGCTTAGGAGCCCGATCACTCCGCCTTTGACTGCCCAAAAGGCACCCGTGATCACTCCTGTGGCTGCCGCATCGGATACGCCAACCATAGTGTGCCATTCAATATTTCGAATCGTAACCTTCTTTAAAAAATTCCGGACAATTTTATGGAGACCGGCAACGTGGTTGATCAGCTGCTTGAAATCATGAAGACTGCTAAGTAAATCATTTTTATCAACCTGAGTTGTTTTTTGTTGTTTCATATTTTCATCGGGCCCTGTTTTGACTTTTTGCTCTGCGACGATTGTAGGAGAATTATCATCGATTTTTATAACTGGAACTTCTATCTTAAACTTGAGTAACCCGCCCCAAGCTTTGATCGTTACCTTAAAATGATCATTATCATTGCCGTGGAAATAATCTAAATGAATCTTAACTTTAGTAAAAAGGATTATAATCGCCAGCAGCGTGAGAAGCAGTATGGCAAGCAGCACCCATTTCATCATCCTCCACAACCTTTCAGCTTATTATTATCAACAAAAAGGCAAAAAAATAAACCTGCCGCAGCAGGTTCATTTCATCGTGGTTCATATATGACGGTTGTATCGGCAAACAGGTCATGCAGCCCCTGTTTCTTTTTTGTAAACGCAACGACCACATACAAAACCATGATGGTCGCTGAAATGAAACGGCCGATCCACTCGCGGAAAATAACGGTTCCCCAGGTAAGCCCCTTCCCGTCCAGCTCTACCACTTTCAAGCCAAAGACCATTTTTCCCAGGGTCTGGCCGAAGTATTTTGTCATTAACACAAAATATAAATAGAAGACGACAGCTGTCGCGATGGCCATCGGTGAAAGGACCCCATCCTCAATCAACGGTACATCCAGTGCCCGAAACACAGGATTGATGATCATTCTGTTGATGCTGCCAATTACAATCAAGTCAAGCAAATACGCCCAAAAACGTGTCCAGAAGCCGGCATAGAGACCAGCGTATATATGATTCTCGGGTTCAGCCTTGTCATGTTCATGAATCTCAGGCTGCGGGTTTCCTTGTACTTGTATATTGCTAGATTCAGACTGAGTTACTGGATGTTCCGTTTCAGCCTGAAAATGCGACTTGTCATCAGAGATGCCTGATCCATCCATGACTTCTTTTGGTTCAGCTTGAGAGGGTACATTGTCCCGGTCTTTAAAATAATCCGAATTCATATTTTATCCCTCCTTATTCCGCATATAAATACATCAGGCGTGGAGAATTAGGCTGGGATAATATCTTCATTAAGCCAGCCATTTCTGCGTCTTTCCCCATGATTTTTTGTGCTCCCATGCTGAAAAACGAACCAAATCCCATGCTTTCTGTATATTTTACGACAGTAGCATCGCCGAGCTTTTCGTCCTTCCTGACATTCTCGATGACATCCTCAAGATAACCGAATCCGTCGATCAACTTCAGCTGCTTTGCCTGACGTCCATCGTAAATCCGGCCATCGGCAATTTCCTTGACCCGTTCAACAGACATATCGCGTCCTTCTGAAATGACTTTTACGAATCCTTCATATGAGTTGTCGATCATCGATTGAAGGATTTCGCGCTCATCCTCTGTCATCGGTCTTGACGGGCTCATGATATCCTTGTATGGCCCACTTTTAATTGTCGTGAATTCAACCCCATATTTTTCGGCAAGGCCGGCATAATTAACTCCCTGCATGATGACACCAAGCGACCCTGTAAGCGTTTCAGGGCTGGCAAAAATTTTATCAGCAGGCGCAGACACATAATAACCCCCTGAAGCGGCCATCGACCCCATCGAAACATAAATAGGCTTTTTCGTTTCCTTCTGGATTTCCTTGATCTTGTCATGAATTTGCGCACTTTCCACGACGCCGCCACCAGGTGAGTTCACTTGCAGGATAATCGCCTTAACATCCTTTGCCTCTTTAACATAATCAAGCTGTTCCATGAATGCTCTATGATTATAGAGCGGACTTTCAAAGAATGATTCAGCATCCCCAGTATCCTGGATTACCCCATTGATGGACAATACCGCTATTTTGCTCAGCATGTCACCTTCTTCTATAATTTCTTCCGCAAACATTTCTTCCGATACTGCAAACATATCCGTAAAAGCATTTTCCGCGTCACTGAATGCCACTGTAGACAGAAGATTAATAACTGTTGACGCAATAAACAATCCGACGGCTATCCCTAATGCCGCCCATCTTTTACCATTCATCTTGAAGCCCCCTTGTAAGTTTCTCGTACTTTCAAAACCTTATGAAAAAATGATAAACTGATGTCAATAACATTTATTTTAGCAAAAGATTTCAAAAGTGGGTAAAATTATGGAAGAAATACATAATGTTTGGAGGAATTTATATGCCAGATCGCCGCAATATTTATTTTCACCATAAACCTGACACAACCATGTTGGAAAAAGTTGAGCCTCTTTATGAACTGGCTCGCCGCTATGATTTCAACATCGTGACCGACCATCGCACCGCGAATATCATTGTAAGCATTGGTGATGATGGTACCTTCCTGCAGGCTGTCAGAAAGACCGGATTCCGTGATGATTGCCTGTATGCCGGCATTTCAGTTACTGGCTCCCTGAATATGTATTGCGATTTCCATATCGAGGATACGGATAAAATGATTGAAGCAATCACTAATGCACAAATCGAAGTCAGACGCTATCCGACGATCGAGGTAACAATCGATGGTGATACAACATTCGGCTGTTTGAATGAATTCAGTGTCCGTTCAGCAATCATCAAAGCGTTTGTGATGGATGTATTCATCGACGACAAGCATTTCGAAACCTTCCGTGGAGATGGTATGATCGTCGCTACTCCTACGGGAAGCACGGCGTATAATAAGTCTGTAAATGGAGCAGTTGTCGACCCACTGCTGCCGTGCATGCAGGTGAGCGAGCTCGCTTCAGTAAACAACAACCATTACCGTACCCTCGGCTCGTCTTTCATCCTCAGCGGTGATCGAAAGCTTACCTTCAAGGTTGCCCAGGACGGAAATGATTATCCAATTATGGGAATGGATAACGAAGCACTGAGCATCCAACATGTCGAAAAATTCGATGTGAAACTAAGCAACAAAATCATTAAGACTGTCAAACTTAAGGACAACTCCTTCTGGGAAAAAGTTAAGAGAACATTCTTATAAAAAAAGCGCAAGCGCCTTGGTCAGCCCCGACAAGCGCTGGAGGGCCGACCGGTGAAGTCGATCTTTGACTTCATTGGGCGGACCGAAGCGACTCGAGGGGCTAGGCGCTGAAGCTGGACAATTCTCGAAGTAGAATTTATACTTACTAACTTCTTAAGAAAAGAGCTGCGGATTTTTCCGCAGCTCTTTTTTGGAATCTTTGTTGCAGCCCTTACATAGGCAATCCTTTTTCTTTTTTCCACTTAACTGTCAATGCTGCTGCCAGCTTTGTCTTTGATAAAGAGTAGAGGATCAATGCAGACCAGATAAAGGTAAAGGCGAGCAGGTGGATTGTCGAGAATGTTTCGTGATAGACGAAAACTCCCAGGATCAGCGTCAATGTCGGTGCAATATATTGCAGGATACCAAGTGTTGCTAGTGGTATTCTTTGGGCTCCTTTAGCGAAAAAGAGCAGTGGTACTGCCGTAGCCGCCCCTGCACCTACCAGCAGCAGCGTAGTCGACAATGAACCAGCAAACAGTGAGTTCGTTTCTTGGTTTAGAAGGTAGCCAATGTAGATGGCTGCGAGCGGCATAACGACCAGTGTTTCGAGCGCAAGCCCGACAGCAGAGTCTACCTTGATCAATTTCTTCGCCAATCCGTACAGGCCAAAGGAAATTGCAAGTGATAAAGCAATCCACGGAAATTGTCCATAGGAAATCGTCATGATCAACACACCGATTGCTGCAAGCAAAAACGATATATATTGCAGCAAGGATAGCCGCTCCTTCAGGAATATCATACCAAGAAGAACACTTACGAGCGGATTGATATAATAGCCAAGGCTTGCTTCAATCATCTGATCTGTATTTACAGCCCAAATATACATGAACCAGTTAATACTGATAAGTAATGATGCTATAGCCAAGGCGGCTAATTGCTTTTTATTTTGGGCCAGGCCGCGCAATGTTCCTGTGAAAAGTCCCCATTTCCTATTTAGTATCAGAATAACGGCGATAAAGAAAAATGACCAGAATACACGATTAGCCAGGATTTCATCGGCATTTACATGATCTAAAAGCTTCCAATAAACGGGCAGGAATCCCCATAATATATAAGAAAAAGCTGCGTATAGGACACCAGCTTGATGTTCGGTTCTCTTTTCCATCCGAACAGCCCCCTAATCTTTCTAGACTCGAAATAATATCATTATAAATGGGAAGCTGCGGACTGACAATGATTTTTTTGAACCAATAACAGACAAATTATGCGGCCACGAAAAATAACCTGAACCGGGTTATTTTTCTTCTCGCGGTTTAAGCTTGAAGTTATAGCCAAATGTCTCTTCAGCAGAGGATATTTTATAGCCAAACCCTGGCTTGAAATCCAGGAAGATTTTATCTGGGAGTGATTCCACCGACTTTTTTGGCACGAAAAAGTTAATGCCGCTTTCTGTGATCACTTCATCATCATCCTGCTTTTCCTCTATTTGCAGTTGGATGTCCGTCGCGATCGAACATGTTCCAACAAACTCTGCAAGAATTCTAATTCCTTCGTTTTCGCTGAATTGGACCTTGTTTAACTCTTCCAATGCAGCTTTCCTGATTTCGATTTCCATAGATGATCACCCTTTCTATTTTAAATATACCCAAGTTTTCATCCTCAACGCATCCGATGCCTTTCCCTATGTGTAAAATACAAAAAGCAGACACTTGGCCTGCTTTTTGTTATTACTATTTATTTTGCGCCTTCCAATTCCTTTTTCCGTAATTCGATGCGGCGGATTTTACCGGAAGTTGTTTTTGGCAGTTCTTCAAGGAACTCAATCTTTCTTGGATACTTATATGGTGCCGTCAATTCCTTCACATGCTGCTGCAGCTCAGTTATAAGGTTTTCCTGTTCAGGGCTTACACCGTCACGCAGGACAACAAAGGCTTTGACGATATGTCCGCGGATTTCGTCCGGTGATGCGACTACAGCACATTCTTTTACATAAGGATGTTTTACTAGTGCATCCTCAACTTCAAAAGGCCCGATCGTATAACCGGAGCTGATGATGATGTCATCGCCGCGCCCCTCAAACCAGAAGTAGCCTTCTTCATCTTTGCTCGCTTTGTCCCCTGTTACGTAGTAATCCCCGCGGAACTGCATCGCTGTCCGCTCTGGATCCTTATAATAGTTTTTGAACAACGCAGGTGTTTCAACATGGACAGCAATATCCCCGACTTCCCCTGGAGCACAAGGCTCACCGTTTTCATTGATAATTTCGACCCGGTTTCCAGGCGTTGGCTTGCCCATCGATCCAGGTCTCAATTCCATGCCTTTTGTCACACCGACAAGCAATGTATTTTCTGTCTGTCCATAACCGTCGCGCACCTCGACATTGAAATGCTTTTTAAATGTATCAATTACTTCCCGATTAAGCGGTTCTCCAGCTGAAACCGCACTATGAAGTCCTGGAAGGTTAAAATCACTTAAGTTTTCTACCTTCGCCATCAGACGGTATTCGGTCGGTGTGCAGCAAAGGACATTCACATTGTATTTTTGTAAAAGTGATAAATACTTTTGCGGCTCGAATTTCCCCTGGTAAACCAGGCCGGTTGCCCCGGTTCCCATAACGGATAAAAATGGACTCCAGATCCACTTTTGCCAGCCAGGACCTGCTGTCGCCCAGACAGTGTCACCATCCTCAATTCCAAGCCAGTTTGTTGCTGCCGTGCGAAGATGCGCATATGCCCATCCATGTGTATGGACGACCCCTTTTGGATTGCCAGTCGTTCCCGAGGTGTAGCTAAGGAATGCCATGTCATCGCGTTCAGTTGCTGCCAGCGGAAAGTCAGCCGAAGCATTTTGTATTTCTGCATCCAGATGGATCCAGCCTTCTTTTTCGTCTCCAATAACGAACTTAGGCAAGTTAATCGCTTCTTCGATCCCAGCGAATTCATTAGTAAAAGGAGCATAGCTGACAATCGCTTTTACGTCACCATGGTTGATTCGGTATTGAAAATCCTTAGTTCTTAGCATTTCCGAACTAGGAATGACAACTAACCCCATTTTCAAGGATGCAATATAAACCTGATATGCCTCAATCAATCTCGGTACGACGACCAAAACGACATCACCCTGCTGCAAACCATGTTTCGAGAAAACGTTTCCAATCTTATTCGCATTATTTAGAAGTTCACGGTATGTAATCTCTTTTGTGCTGCCTGCTTCATTTTCCCAAATAATCGCTTTTCTTTCCTGATCCTGAGCGAAACGCTCCATTTCAGATACAAGATTATACTTTTGTGGTGCAATCAATTGTTCCCTGTTCATACTCTTCCCCCTCATAGTGTTTTGTAAGGCTGGTGTCGCTTATGAGACTACTCGCCTTTCCTTATCCCCAATTCCTATTATACAAAATTATTTAAAAATTTAAAATTATATGATAACACTTTTTCAATATAATAATTTTTCCTGCAAAAAAAGAGCGGGGCATCTGCCCCGCTCCTTGTAGCCATATTATTAATTTTTAATTAGCGAGAGAATCCGCCACCAAGTTGTTGTTCAGCCATTTGAACCAAACGCTTAGTGATCTCTCCACCTACAGAACCGTTAGCGCGAGAAGTAGTTTCTCCGCCTAGCTGTACACCAAATTCAGAAGCGATTTCGTACTTCATTTGGTCAAGAGCTTGTGATACTCCAGGTACTAGAAGTTGATTTGAGCTGTTGTTGTTTGCCATGTGTTTCACCTCCTTGTGAGTATAGAGTGTGTAAAAACACATGGCTTAATTCAAATCTTTAATTGGTAATTGTTCACAAATTCATCATAAATTAAAATAGGTCATCCATTGAATCATCTTTTCGTTCTGAAGCCGGTTTGAGAACCATACGCTCCGTTCCTTCAACTGCTTTTTGAATTAATTCCTCGAAGTCGAAAAAGCTTTCAAAGTTTTGAACCTTATCGAGCTTTGGCTTTGTTTTCGGTGATGAAGGAACAAAGACTGTGCAGCAATCCTCATATGGACGGATCGATATGTCATGGGTATCGATATCATGAGCAATATCCATGATTTGAAGTTTATCCATTGTAATCAAAGGTCTGATGATTGGTGTAGTAGTAACTTCATTGATCGCATACATGCTTTCAAGCGTCTGGCTTGCTACCTGCCCAAGACTTTCACCAGTGATGATTGCAAGGCCGCCCTGTTTTTCCCTGATGGCGTCCGTTATGCGGAGCATAATTCTCCTTGTCGTTGTCATCGTATAGTTTTCCGGTATTTGCTTGTGGATGGCCTGCTGGATTTCAGTAAACGGCACAATATGAAGTGCGAAATGCCCGTTTACCTCAGCAAGTTTTTCCGAAAGATCGATAACCTTTTGTTTTGCTCGCTCACTTGTAAATGGTGGACTGAAGAAATGGACGCCTTCAACCTCTAGGCCTCTCTTCATTGAAAGGTATCCTGCTACAGGACTGTCAATTCCCCCGGAAAGCATCAGCATCCCTTTGCCCGCAGAGGCAGCAGGAAGTCCGCCAGCACCTTTTATCGTTTCTGCCGAAATATAGGCAGCTTCTTTTCTGATTTCAATCTGAAGATTTATATCGGGGTTGCGGACGTCCACTTTCAAGTCATCAATATTTCTTAAGATATGGCCGCCGAATTCCGAATTGATCCCGTTTGTATCCAATTCAAATGTCTTATCCGAACGTTTAGCAGTGATTTTAAAAGTCTGGCCCGGCTTATGAATCTTCCTGAAAAGTTCGAGTGCAGCATCTTTCATTTTATCGAGATCTTTTTCTACTTTTACAGCCGGGCTGAAGGATTGAATCCCGAATATTTCTTTCAGCTTCTCTCCAATTCCGTCGCTATCCTCACCATTAAGAAGGATGAACATGCGGTCGCGTTCTGCCTTGATGGCTATATTCGGATAGTTGCTTAAAGCTCTTTTGATATTCTTTCTAAGTCGATCAATGAATTTGTTCCTGTTTCTTCCTTTAGTCGATATTTCTCCATACCGAACCAAAATACGGTCATACATCATTTCTTTACTACCTCGCTTAAATGTTTTACTGTCTCAGCAATTGCCTCTGCAGTTAGTTCAGCTTCTTCTATTGTATTGCTGTATGTCAGGCTGACCCTGATCGCGCTTTCCGCTTCATCTCGTGGCACTCCCATGGCCAGCAAAGTCTTGCTTGCAGCTTTCTTTTTGGAAGAGCAGGCGCTTGTTGTTGATACATATATTTTTTTTTCTTCTAGCGCATGCACAAATGTTTCTGCCTTCAACCCCTTGATTGAAAAGTTCAAGATGTGGGGGGCACAATTCTCCATTGGGGTGTGAATGGTGATTTCCTTGATTTGGCTTATACCACTTCTTAATCTTTCCATCGCAGCTTCCATTTGATTCAGTTTTTCTTTTCTCTGTTCGAATGTCATCCTTAGTGCCTTTGCCATTGCAACCATGCCTGCTACATTTTCTGTTCCGCTTCGCTGCTTCCATTCCTGATTCCCGCCGGAGAATAGTGGAGACAAGGTAACTCCTTCTTTGATAAATAAAGCTCCTGTTCCTTTCAGGCCATGGAATTTATGCCCCGAGATGGTGGACAAATGGATTCCGGCTTCGTAAAAGTCCAATGGCACCTTCCCGACTCCCTGAACAAAATCAACATGAAAAAACGCTTTTGGATACTTTTTAAGCAAGTTTCCAATTTCCTTTATAGGCTGAATGGTGCCGACTTCATTATTAACATGGATCACAGACACCAGGATGGTATCATCACGCATTTCTTTCTGAATTGACGCGGCGCTGATAAAGCCGTTGCCATCTGGCTTTACATATGTTATTTCATAGCCGAGCGATTCAAGCTGCACCATAGTACTGTGGATGGAAGCATGTTCAATGCCGCTGGTGATGATATGCCTGCCTCTTCCCCTGTGGGCCAACGCGATTCCTTTTATAGCAAGATTATTGCTTTCCGTTCCTCCGGATGTGAACAGGATTTCAGTTTCTTTTACATTCAGCAGCTTGCCGACCTGGGAACGCGCCTGCTGAAGCAGCTTCTCTGCCTGCCCACCGATTTTATGAAGTGATGAAGGATTTCCGAAAAAATCCTCAGAGACCTTTAAGAATGAATCCAATACTTCCTTATAGGGTTTAGTTGTTGCGCTGTTGTCTAAGTAAATCATCTTATCCCCCCTTGTCCAATACGTTTATGTTAACTAAAAATCTTATCATACGAAGTAATCAATGAAAAATAATCGCAATTGACAATATGTAGTATGCCCGAAAGGCAGCATCTCCCAAAAAAACAGGTCTCCATGCCGGAGACCCACGTTTTTGACTACTCTTTTTCAGCTAACATTTGCTCGATTCTCTTCAGTGCACCAGGTTCTACTTCCTCAATCGAAGTAGCTGCCTGTTCAAGAGCATCGCGATAATCATAATTTCGGAAATACTCTTCTGCTTCGCGAAGTCCCCGATCAACCGAAGGATATCGGCTGCGGTACCTGTTGCCATATTGAATGACTCGCTCAGCCAGCATGACTGTCTCGACGATTTCTTCAGTCGATGCTTCAAGCTTTTCAACTGTCAGTACAGCGATTTCCAAATACTGTTGGACAACAGGAATATCAAGTGGCTTTTCCTCAAGCTTTTCATTGACTTGTTTGATACTCTCATTTGCATCTTCAAGAAGGTATTTGTATTCCTGTGACAAACCAGGCATATTGCTTTTGGAGACGATACGGATCAGTTCGGAAATCTTTTTCGACAGATCCCATACTTTATCCCTAGCCGCCATTTCATCCTTCCTTAGAGCACTCAACTTTTCCATCAATCCCTTTTGATCTTCAACAAGTGCATCAAGCTGCTGCTTCGCTTCTTCAAGCTCCAACTTTATCAGGCTCTGCGCTGTGTCGTTTTCAGTAATCCGGTGATCGATTAACTCAAAGCGCTTAAGCAGGCCTTTGAGCTGTTGTTCTACATTCGTTTGCGCTGACAGCTCTTTATCATTCAGGTGATAGCTCTCCTGGATATGCTTTGTTTCTTCTTTCAGCGTCTTGCTTTCTGTTATTGCTTTTACAAGGGTTTCTTTTGCTTCGTGTTCTGTCTTTGTAATGTATTGTTTAGCAAGGACCTCAGCTTCAAGAAGATCGAATAACTTCTCAACACGTTCCTTTAACCCCTGAATACCCTGTTCGGCGATTTCAACATCGCCCTTTTCCAGGGAAGCCCGATATTCAGTCAATTGCTTTCCGATTTCCTCAACCTCTTTTTCTGCGTTCAAATGGTCAAGTACATATCCCTGTGCAGCCATCTCCCTGACTCCATCCTTCAGGTCGCTGACTTGGGCAGGAATAACCGACTGGCAATCATGCAGCAGCGCTGGAATGGATTCCATTTTGCTGGATACCTGTTCAAGCATTGCCTGGATGGACAACACAATTTCCCTTGCTTCAAGGTAATTGCCATTATCTGTTTTCTCATCAAACTCGATAAACTTTGCCTGGATGTTTTCAAGCATAGCTTCGAGACTGGCCTCCGCGCTTCCAAAGCTGTGGCGGTGTGAAAGAAGATTCTTCTTATTATCTCTGTATTGCTCTTTCAGCCCATCGATTTCTTCACGGTTTTTTTCTTCGCTTCCGACAAGTTCATTCAACTCACCGAGGATCTTTTTAATCTTATCCTCTGTTTCCGTAAGCTTGCGATCAATGACGGAAAGAGACTCCTTCGCCTTTTTGAACCTGTATTTGTCAATGTACTCTTCCGCATCGAACAAATAATCTTCGATGCCCGGGAGCTTGGACGTAACAAGTTCATCCCATTCCTGGCGCCATCGCTCGAAAAGCTCCTCCGTCTGGCCTGTCATGTTCAACTGTTTTACCTTTGACATTTCATCCAGCACTGGCCGGTTCATGATATCGATCTTCCATGATTCGTACCGGTCGACTTCACTGTAATACTTACGTTTCATAAAATATCCGATTAAAAAAAGAATTATTAATAAAGCAATTCCGCCAATTATGTACTCCATTGTTATCCCCCTGGCCTCACAAATTCCAAGTTCTGAATTCTTCTATATAAAATGAATTTATAAATGCGTGTATAATGTATTTATATTACCATGTAAACGACAATTTTTGACTATTAAATTCATATTTTTTGTTGAAATTATCCGAATTAAGCCGATTTAACTTGAAATCTTGCATAATATATTACTTTAGGAGGCCTGAAATCATGAAAGATGGGCACGTACACACATCTTTTTGCCCGCATGGCACTAAAGATTCGATTGAAGATTACGTCGAGAGAGCCCTGGAGCTTGGCTATACAGAAATCACGTTCGCTGAGCACGCCCCTTTACCGGAAGGATTCATAGATCCTACACCAATGAAGGATAGCGCAATGCGTTATGAGGATTTGGAGCCATATTTTCAAGCTATCGAAGATGCGAAGGGAAAATACTACGGAAAAATTAAAATCAATACTGGTTTTGAGATTGATTTTATCGAAGGATACGAACTTCAGACTGCCAATTTCCTCAACGAGTTCGGTCCTCGTCTCGATGACGCCGTTCTATCAGTTCATTTTTTGAAAAATTCCTCTGGAAAATATGATTGTCTTGATTATAGTCCGGACAACTTTGGGGAGATGGTGAAAGAATATGGGTCTGTGGACACTATCCATCGATTCTACTATCAAACTGTATTGAAATCCATTCTTGCTGACCTGGGTCCATATAAGCCCAAAAGAATCGGGCATATTACCCTGGCGAATAAATTCCGCTTAAAATACCCTGTCGCGCTGGAATGCAATGCTGAGATCATTGAAATACTGGAGATCGTTGCGAAGCAGGGCTATGAGTTAGATTATAACGGGGCGGGAACAGCAAAACCTTTATGCCGAGAGCCATATCCTCCAGATTGGGTAATAAGCGAAGCCAAAAAGCGTGGAATCGGACTCGTTTACGGATCAGATGCGCACCAGGCGAAGGAGCTGGGACAAGGGCTGGATAGAATGCTATAAAAAAAATAAGGAAACCGGCAGCTTTAACGGTTTCCTATATATTGATCAACATTTTCTCCTGCACTTGATGATCGGTACAAAGCGTTCCTTTGATCCATTGTGAAATCTCATAGCTGAGCATATCCGCAAAGTATTTTTCATGAGGCTGCACATGCAGAACCTCCGTCACATAATGGGTATTCAAAAACGGCATCGATAGCAGCCCTTTTAACTGTAAAATGCTGAACTGGATGGAATGCTTTTTAAATTCCCCATTCCCCATGCCAGCTTCAAGCACCTTTTTAAACATATAGCGTTCTTTTACATGGTAGGTCGACATAATTTCCCTGACAACCTGCGAGTCTATTGTCATTTCTCTTAAAATAAACCTTGTCAATTGACTGTTTTGGCACTGGTACCTCAATACATTGTCCACCATCGCATTCAGGCATAGCTCCGCACCGCACTCCAATAAGGAAAAGCCCTTTTCCAATTCTTCAAGATAGCTTTCAAAAAAAACGGTAAAACAATTTTCGAGGAGTCCATTCTTATTCCGGAAGTAGTATGAGATATTCGCTGCATTTACGTCTGCCTTTGCCGCAATATCCCTTACTGATGTCCCATTGAACCCCTTCGTATTGAATAAGTAGATGGCCGCATCAATAATCGCAGCTTTTGAATTTTTTCTCATTGCTCCACCCCTCACTTTCCGCAATTAACCTTACTGTTTACCTTTCTGGAAATCATTTAAATTTCCTTTACAAAAAGCTCGACAAAGTCTCCATTGTTTCGCCGATTTTTGATACAATGTAGATTAAAACTCCAAGAATGAGGGGGAAAAACTGTGTTTAAAGTCGAAACATACAGCGACAGCCGTGAAAAAAATTACGATTTATTGATAAAGCAACTCAAAGCATTGGTGGAAGATGAAAAGAATGCGATTGCGAATTTCAGCAACGCTTCTGCTTTATTGAACCAATTTCTCGATCGCGTCAACTGGGTAGGCTTTTACCTGATGGAAGATGGCGAGCTTGTCCTCGGACCATTCCAGGGCCTTCCAGCATGTGTAAGGATCCCGCTCGGTAAAGGAGTTTGCGGAACTGCCGCATCCAAGCAGGAAACATTAAGAGTTGAAGATGTCCATGCATTCCCTGGCCACATCGCATGTGATGCCGCGTCTCAATCAGAAATCGTCGTTCCAATCGTTAAAGACGGGAACGTAATTGGTGTCCTTGATATCGACTCACCAGAAAAAAATCGTTTTGACGAATTAGACCAGCAAAAGCTCGAGGAATTCGTTGAAATGCTGGTGCAGTTTATATAAGAAAAGCTTAAGAAACCCTCCCTTATTTTAGGGAGGGTTTTGGCTTCATTTGGTTGCTGTTTAAATTGATCCCGTCTCCATGGTACTTTCTTTCCTTACAGCCTCGAATGCTGCTTCAAGGTCATCCCTGATATCTTCCCATGCTTCCAGTCCAACTGACAACCTGAGCATATTGTCTTTGATACCCATTTTTTCTCTTGCTTCTTTTGGTACTACTGCATGTGTCATCGTCGCAGGATGCTGGATCAGAGTTTCTGCATCACCTAGGCTTACTGCTATTTTAATAAGCTTTAACTTATTGATGAATGCCTGCGCTTCTTTTTGGCCTCCTTTGATGTTGAAGGAAATAAGGCCGCCCGGCTTGCGCATTTGTTTTTTCGCAATTGCATAATCGGGATGCTTAGGGTCTCCAGGGAAAATGACCTCTTCCACTGCATGATGATCAGAAAGATAGGCTGCTAATTTTTCAGCATTGTCACAATGACGATCCATCCTTACTGGCAATGTCTTTAAACCACGAAGCAATAACCATGCATCAAATGGAGAAATCACGCCGCCAATGTCCTTTTGCGTTGTCATCGATATTTTAGTCATGATCTCCTTCGGCCCCACTGCTACACCGGCAATCACATCACCATGTCCGCAAATATACTTCGTTGCGCTGTGGATGACGAAATCACAGCCAAGTTCGAGCGGATTCTGGAGATATGGCGAACTGAATGTATTATCAACAACTACCGGAATCCCTTTTTCCTTCGCAACATCCGCGACCATTTCCAGGTCAACCAGTCTCATTGTTGGGTTGATCGGCGTTTCGATATAGATGACTCTTGTCTCTGGGGTAATGGCAGCCAATACTTCTTCTCTAGTCGACATCATCGAAAAATCATGGTTGATCTCATATTTTTCCTTCATGAGCTGCAGAAGTCCGAACGTACAGCCATACACGCCCTGTGAGCAAAGAATATGGTCGCCTGTACGTGTCAGCGCTACTAATATAGCAGAGACAGCAGCCATCCCTGATCCAAACGCAAGGGCTTTTTCCCCTTTTTCGATCGTTGCCATCCGCTCCTCAAGCATTGCAACTGTAGGGTTTCCAAGACGTGAATATATGAACCCTTCTTCTTCTCCGGCAAAGCGCCTTTCCCCCTGTTCAGCAGAATCGAAAGTGAACGTACTAGTTTGAAATAACGGAGGCGCAAGGCTTCCCCTGAATTCGTCCGACTTATATCCAGAATGGATAACTTTTGTTTCGAATCTTTTCTCTCCCATTACGATTCCTCCTATATGTTCTGTAAACGCTTACAATTTACCCCCATAATCAGGATATGACATTTACCCCTTGATTGAAAGTAATTTCTCTCACACTAATATAAAAAGTCCTGTTGTCCATTAAACGAAAAAAGCACTCATTCCTGAGTGCTAATTAGAAAAGCGAAAGCGCCTTGGTCAGCCCCGACAAGCGCTGGAGGGCCTGACAGTGAAGTCGTTCTTTGACTTCATTGGCAGGACCGAAGCGTCTCGAGGGGCTAGGCGCTGGAGCTGGACAATTCTCAAAGTGAAATTTATAACTTACCACGAAAGCAAGATTGATTTTCATTCTGGACAACTACTTTATTTTTCCCTGAGCCCTTTGCTATATAAAGAGCCTGGTCTGCCCTTTTGAACACGGTTTTGGTCGTGTCTTCCTGTCCCCTGATCCAAGTGGATACCCCGCATGAAACCGTGACCTTAGGGTTCGTATGTTTCTCAACTTTGTCTACTAGCCTATTTGCAATCATGACACCAGTCTCGAGAGGTGCTCCTGGAAGATAAATCGCCAGTTCCTCCCCGCCCCATCTGGCACCGATGTCAGTTCCCCGAATATTCTTCGAAATCTGGCGGGCCAGCTGAATGAGTACCTCGTCTCCCACCTGATGGCCATACTGATCATTAACACTTTTAAAATTATCAATATCAATCAAAATAAAGGTTCCCTGCTGATCTTCAAGCATGGAAAGATTCATTTTGTCATCTAAATACCCACGAGAATACAGTTTCGTCAAGTGATCCGTCACAACCATTTTTTCCAACTCTTCACGCAGCATCGAATTGGTAAATGCCAAAGTTGAATGGTGGATAAGAGACTGGAGCAGCTTGAACGTATCAAATGCAAAGTGATACGGCGCCTCATGCATGACAAGTGCAAATCCCTTTAATTCCCCACTCTGGATCATTGGGACACCCATAATCGAGTGGAAGTGTAAAGATGAGTCTTCGCTATCAGAGGAGATATCTCCGATGAATAGTGGTTCCATTTCCTGCTTGATTCGTTTGGCAATCCTCAATATATAGCTTGAAGCATCCTTTGAAAAGAAAAAGCTTGTGCTGCCTTGCAGAACTGAGTAATCATCATGGTCTTCATCAAGCATGATGAAACCGACTTCCTGAGCATTAAAGGATTTGATAATTTGTCCGCAGATAAACTTCATCGTATCTGTCAGCCGTAAACTAGTATTCAACTGATGCGAGGTTTCATTGATTAACTGCAAATCGGCAATCAATTTCCTGGATTGCTCATATAGCTTGGCGTTTTCGAGCGCACTGCCTGCGGTGTTGGCGAGCAGCTTGATGAACTCAACTTCATTTTGCGGGAAAACAAGTGAATTAGGGGCATTCACCTGCAAAACTCCGTAAACACCCTGTTTGCCTTTCAGAGGAGCGTACATGATTGAATTTTTTTCAGTGACTGAGTCCTCGAACTGGATCTGCCCGCTTACATATGATTGCATCGCAGTCAGGTTGTCACTATCGTATTCAAGGTCTTTAACCGGCAATCCTTCATACCCCTTATGGTCATGGGATAATAGCAGGTAATAGTTGAAAGTAGGATATACTTCTCTTAGTGTGGAAATGATTTCACCGAGCACGGCATCCATATCCATCGTCGAATGGAATTTCTTCGTCACCCTGAATAATTGCTTATATCTTTTTTCTTCTTCCATTGTATCCGCAAGGCTACGCGCCTTATCAATAAATACATTGCACTCAAAAGAAAGGTTATTAAAGAACCGGTCTGATAACCGGGATAGTGAACCACCGGTGAATTGAAAGCCAAACAGACCCTTAGGTTTTTCATTAGCGGCCAAGACAAGCAACAGTTCGTACTGAGGCATAGATTTTGGATATTTAATGAAAGAATAGGGTTTCTCAGCCAATTCACTTAACAGACAATCTGGAAAAGTGCCGATCACTTCGTCATTTGTCGATAAACGTGTTGTAGCCTCCAGATGCATTCCCTGTTTCCATTCCTGGCAGCCGTAGAAATCAATCTCATCAACTTTCAGGAGTTCTTTTAAAATAGCCATCATTTGAGTGAGAACTTCTGAGAAAGAAAAAGATAATCCGCCAGTGCTGATCAAATCAAAAAATCGGCTTTTCAGTTCTAATATAATCTCGCGTTCCAATAATTCTTCCATATATATCACCTGTTTTAAAATCACTTAACAGCGATTTGTAAGTAGCTGTTTGGACAGGCAGCAGCCTGAAAAAACTAAAATGATTCATCACGCGGCAAGGTAATATCCAAATATTTGAAAAATATAACAATTACTATTCATTATACCATAGACCTAGTAAAATAGTATGATATAAAAAGACAAACTTTTTATGGTTAGCTGACATATTAAAATTACTTTAATGAAATTATGACCTTGACTTTATAGCACCATAAATTATATAATACTCTTTGTGTAAAATATCGCAGCCTATGTGGTCTACATTATGTATGTATTTTGTTCCTCAAACACTGTTTGATGGTGTATCTCGTAACCCGCTGCTGCTAGGGCGAAGGTACATGAAAACAAAATACCCATAAATGTTTAATCACAATCTGTTTTTATTTTACAAAATAAAAACTAAGGAGGAGTCATTCATGGCTCGTTATACCGGCCCAAGCTGGAAACTATCCCGCCGTCTTGGAATTTCACTAAGCGGTACAGGTAAAGAATTAGAAAAACGCCCTTACGCACCAGGTCCTCATGGTCCTAACCAGCGTAAAAAATTATCCGAATACGGATTGCAACTTCAAGAGAAGCAAAAGCTTCGCCACATGTACGGAGTTACTGAGCGCCAGTTCCGTAACTTGTTCGACAAAGCAGGCAAAATGCCTGGTAAGCACGGCGAAAACTTCATGATTCTTCTTGAAGCTCGTCTTGACAACGTTGTTTACCGTCTTGGTCTTGCTCGCACTCGTCGTGCAGCTCGCCAGTTAGTAAACCACGGCCACATCATGGTTGATGGCGCTCGCGTAGATATCCCATCTTACCGCGTAGCTCCAGGACAAACAATCACACTTCGTGAAAAGTCACGCAACCTTGATGTTGTTAAAGAAGCAATCGAAGTAAACAACTTCGTACCTGACTTCTTGACTTTCGATGCAGACAAGCTAGAAGGAACTTTCACTCGTATGCCTGAGCGTTCTGAACTTCCAGCTGAAATCAACGAAGCTCTTATCGTTGAATTCTACTCTCGTTAATAGAGTGCTTAATAAACCCCCGGCCGTTTTGGCTGGGGTTTTTGTTTTGGTGCGGAAAGAGTGTAAAAATTCACCATTTGCGAATAAACTATTGATTTTTGCGAATAAGTTTCTTTTTTTGCGAATAAAAGTATAAATTTCGCGAATAAACCTTCCATTTTTGCGAATAAAAGAATTATAAAAACCAAACTAACTTAAAAACAGCCTCCTGATATCCAGGATGGCTGTTTTTCTTCATTAATCTTTACTGCTTTCCGCATGAAGCAACAAGGTTTGCGATAAGAGCTCTAGTATTTAATCATAAAGTACTTCTTTTTGCCGCGGCGAACGATCGTGAACTGTCCTTCGATCTTGTCTGCATCGCTAAGGACGTATGCAATGTCAGTGACGCGTTCTCCATTCAGGGACACTGCTCCGTTTGATACATCTTCACGTGCCTGGCGCTTGGAAGGCGAAATTTCCGCGGCAACCAGCAGGTCGACTAATCCTTGCTCTTCTTCCCCTTCTACTGTAAAAGAAGGTACATCTTTGAAGCCTTGCTTGATTTCATCAGCGCTCAGGTTCTTGATGTCGCCACTGAAAAGTGCTGCTGAAATCCTGATTGCCTGCTGAAGTGATTCTTCGCCATGAATCATACGTGTCATTTCTTCTGCAAGAGCCTTTTGAGCCTTGCGAAGATGTGGTTCTTCCAAAACAGCTTTTTCCAGCGCTTCGATTTCTTCTTTTTCTAAGAAAGTGAAGAATTTCAAGTATTTCACAACATCAGCATCAGCTGTATTGATCCAGAACTGGTAGAACTCGTACGGTGACGTTTTTTCCGGGTCAAGCCATACAGCACCACTTTCTGATTTTCCGAATTTTGTTCCGTCTGCTTTCGTAACAAGTGGGATTGTCAGACCAAAGGCTTTGGAACCTTCTGCAGACATTTTACGGATCAGTTCAAGGCCTGTCGTAATATTGCCCCACTGGTCGCTTCCGCCAATCTGTAATTTGCAGTTATGCTTTTCGTATAAATGGTAGAAATCCATCGCCTGCAGGATTGTGTATGTGAATTCTGTAAATGAGATACCTGTTTCAAGTCTTGAAGCGATTGTATCCTTTGCCAGCATGTAATTCACGCCAACATGCTTTCCGAAGTCACGCAGGAATGTAACGACATCCATGGAACCTGCCCAATCGTAGTTGTTGACCATCAGTGCGCCGTTTTCACCTTCCACGCTGAAAATTTGCTCCAGCTGCTTTCTGATGCCATCTACATTTAGCTGTACTTGCTCAAGTGTCTGCAGTTTACGCTCCTCACTCTTGCCGCTTGGGTCGCCAATCAAGCCAGTCGCTCCTCCGACAAGAACTATCGGACGATGCCCTGCATTTTGGAAACGGCGCAGAGTCAGGAACGGAAGAAGGTGGCCAATGTGCATGCTGTCCGCTGTTGGATCGACACCGCAGTAAAGAGAGATTTTCTCCTTTGAAAGCAGATCCTTCATTCCCTCTTCATCTGTTTGCTGGTAAATTATCCCGCGCCATTCGAGATCTTTTAGTAATTCCATCTTTTCTTCCTCCATTCGAATATATATTTCGCAACCGGGTTTTAGCCAAATAAAAAACGCCCCTGCAATAAATGCAGGGGCGCTATATGCGCGGTACCACCCGGCTTGAAAACAAAATAAAACATGTCTTCCACTCAATAAAATAACGGTTAAACCGTCCGCGGCTACTGATGAATATGTTCACTGCGGCGCTCGGGGAGGTAATTCATCCTTCTGTTTGTACCGGCTCACAGCAGCCGCCGGCTTTCTGGAACATTGACAGAAACACTACTAATTCCCTTCAAAGCTTTTACTATAAAGTTAATAAAGCATTTTTACCATAAAGCAATACTTGTTGTCAAATTCGACATAAATTTTCAGAAAAATTCACTTTAACATCTATTCGACAGCCTGTTTATGCTATAATGTATGTGATTTTAGGGGGAATGATATGAATGCATGAAGGAAAACAGGCTTGGAAAGAGAAGCTTAAATCCTTTGGTGCTTTTTTTACGAATAAAAAGACCGTAAAAGGAGCCAGGATTACTTATTCAGTTGTCTGGAACATGCTGTTGTTATTGATCATTGTACTTGTCCTCGGTGCCGGATTTGCCGGAGGAGCAGGTGCAGGGTATTTTGCATCCCTTGTCAAAGATGAACAAATCCGACCTTATGAAAATATGAGGAAAGACATTTACAACTATGAAGAAACTTCGGATTTATATTTTGATAACGATGTTTATCTTGGCAAGCTCCGGACGGATTTATACCGTGAGGAAGTAAAGCTTGACGATATGTCGAAGCATTTGGTAAATGCAGTAGTCGCAACAGAAGATGAGTACTTTTACGAGCATGATGGCGTCGTACCAAAAGCAATCATGCGTGCACTATTCCAGGAGGTCACAAACTCAGCGACATCCTCCGGGGGAAGTACACTGACACAGCAGCTTATCAAAAACCAAATACTGACGAATGAAATCTCCTTCGAGCGTAAAGCGAAAGAAATCCTGCTCGCCCTTCGTCTCGAGAAATTTTTTGATAAAAAGGAAATCCTTGAAGCTTACTTGAATGTCGCTACGTTCGGACGAAACGCGAACGGCAGCAACATTGCCGGTGTCCAGGCCGCAGCTAAAGGAATCTTCGGAAAAGACGCTAAGGATTTGACCCTACCACAGGCTGCCTTTATCGCCGGACTTCCGCAGAGCCCGTTCGGTTATACACCTTTCAGCAGTGATCACGGCAAGCTAAAGGACCCGGCAGGACTTGAACCAGGCCTGTCCAGGTACAAGACAGTTGTTACGAGAATGCATGGAGCTGGATTTATTTCTGATCAAGAGTTTAAGGAAGCGATCAACTATGATATCACTAAAGACTTTGTAAAAGAAGTTCCTAGTGATAATACGGTTGAGCAATATCCATTCTTGACGTTTGAAATCGAGGCACGTTCCGTTGAAATTCTGGCTAATATACTCGCAGAAAGAGATGGATATGAACTCGAAGATTTGAAGAAAGATGAGAAATTACTGGCAGAATATCATGCACTTGCAGACCGTGACATCCGCCAGAATGGTTATAAGATTTATACGACCATCAATAAAGAGATTTATGAAAAGATGCAGGAAACTGCAAAGAATTACCCTTACTATGGAAGCGAAAAACCTCAGGAAGTCCCTGATCCGGATGATCCGAACAAAACAGTCGTGGTAAAGGAGCCAGTTGAAATCGGTGCTACTCTTATTGAGAACAAAACAGGTAAGATCATCAGTTTTGTCGGCGGCCGAAGCTTTAAGCGTGAGCAGACCAACCATGCAACAAATGCTCCGAGACAGAACGGTTCCACGATGAAGCCACTTTTGGTTTATGCACCAGCGATGGAGCTCGGGAAACTGCATCCTGGGTCTGTACTGCCTGACGTCGAAGTATTCTTGTATGGCAAAGGTAAGCCTTGGCCAAATAACTATGATATGAGATACAGCGGATTGACCTCAGCAAGGCATGCGCTGACCAAATCTTACAATGTACCAGCAGTTCTAGCTTACAAGAGCATTATTGGACAGAGGCCAGCAAACTTCCTTGATAAAATGGGATTCTCAAATCTTAAAAAAGATGATTATGAAAACCTTTCAACTGCTATCGGTTCTTTGAGCGGCGGTGTCACTGTCGAAGAAAACACGAACGCATTTGGTACATTCGCTAATGGCGGGAAGTTCATTGATGCTTATATGATTGAGAAAATAGTCGACAAAAATGGTGAAGTCGTATTCCAGCATAAATCTGAGCCAGTTGATGTTTTCAGTCCGCAGACTTCTTACTTAACGATTGATATGATGCGTGATGTTATCAACCGCGGAACGGCAACTGCTGTAAAAGGCAGGCTGAAGTTCGGTTCGGATTGGGCCGGCAAGACAGGTACCGGGCATGAGTACATCGATTCTTGGTTCGTCGCTACCAATCCAAATGTCTCTTTCGGTGTCTGGCTTGGGTATGACACACCAAAACCATTGGAAAGAAAATATAACGGACTTACCTATGGAGTCAGAACACAATACATCTGGGCAGATCTAATGAATGACGCTTACTCCGTTGCTCCTCAGCTAGTAGATCCGGAAGAGCGATTCAAAATGCCTGGTGGAATTGTTAAAAGATCATATTGTGCTGTATCTGGTTTGCTTCCTTCAAGTGCTTGCTCTAAAGCTGGACTTGTTGAATCAGATTACTTTATTGCAAAGTATGCTCCATCAAAGGTTGATGACAGCCTTGTCGAGAACAAATTCGTAACCGTTGGTGACAAGCGCTATATCGCTCTTGATTCAACACCAGCTGAATTCACTGACACTGGAGTAATCCTGAATCCGGAATACATGGAAAGCATTATTGGCCATAAAATCAGAAATCCTCAGCAGCTTATCCCTAAAAAGGATGCATGGAACAAAATTCTCGTTGCGGATGATAAGCTTAGTGAGAATGGCAAGACTCCTGGAGCATTGGGAATCAAGCTTTCCGGCAAGACCATCACTTGGGGCAAGCACCCAGAAAATGATATTGTCGGATACAGAATCTATAACAACAAGAAGAAAGTCGGCAGCATCAAAGCAGGAGAAACCCTGAGCTTCAATGCAGGTGACGGATCATTCTATGTTACGGCAGTCGATATTGCCGGAAAAGAATCCGCTCCATCCAATATCATTGAAATCGGGCAGAAGCCAGAGCCTAAGGATCCTCCGGCAGACCCTAAACCGAAAGACCCGCCGCCAACTGATCCTAAACCGAAGGATCCTCCTAAACCACCGCCGCCACCACCTCCTGGAGACGGTGATGGAGATGGTGAAGGAGAAGGTGATGGAAACGGGAACGGCGATGGGAATGGTAATTAGTTTGGAGACAAAAACGATAAAAAAGTAAATAGCACGCTTTTAACAGTCAAATTCGAAATGAATTGGACTGTTTTTTTTATTGGTAAAAGCATATTTATCGAGTCCCCCCTCTTATAAATTGGAAATTAATGTTAAAATTATGAAGTACAATTATCAACTAATAATGAGGTGATGAATTGGGATTTTATTATTTTATCATTCTTTTTACCGGGATTTTTCTTGTTTTAAGAGCTGGTTTATACGCATTTAAAAATAACTCTTTGTTTAAAAGCAGGGTTATAGTACCTGGTCTGATGGGCATTTTGTTTATTGGGTTATCATTATACTTATTCACACCTGGCAGCTCTGATACAATTGCTGAACTGTTGAGAATGAATGAATAGAATTGTGTATCTAAAATTCGCGCTTGAATTTCCAGGCGCAAAAAGAGCGTGAAACTCAGTTTCACGCTCTTTTTCATGTATTCTATTAGTCTTCCATTGTAGACAAATCGCCAGTTGGGAGGTCAAGTTCCCAAGCCTTCAATACACGGCGCATGATTTTACCGCTTCGTGTCTTCGGCAGCTTATCGCGGAATTCAATTTCGCGTGGAGCAGCATGTGCTGCAAGGCCTCTTTTAACGAATTGGCGGATCTCTTCGATTAGTTCGTCGGACTGCTCATAACCGTCACGCAATGCGATGAATGCCTTGATGATTTCGCCGCGGACTGGGTCTGGCTTGCCAATGACACCAGCTTCAGCAACTGCAGGGTGTTCAACCAGCTTGCTTTCAACTTCAAATGGTCCGACACGCTCACCGGAAGTCATGATGACATCATCAATCCGTCCCTGGAACCAGAAGTAGCCATCTTCATCCATATACGCTGAGTCACCGGAAACGTACCAGTCACCAGGCATGAAGTAAGACTCATACTTCTGAGGGTTGTTCCAGATAGTATGCATCATTGATGGCCAGCCCTTTTGGATTGCTAAATTGCCCATTCTGTATGGTGGCAATTCGTTGCCCTGGTCATCAACAATCGCAGCCTTCACCCCTGGAATTGGTTTACCCATTGATCCAGGTTTGATTTCCATGCTTGGATAGTTACAGATTAATTGTGCACCCGTCTCTGTCATCCACCAGGTATCATGGATGCGCAGATTGAACACTTTCATTCCCCATCTGACTACCTCTGGGTTCAGTGGCTCACCGACACTAAGGATATGTCGCAGACAGCTAAGGTCGAACTTCTTCACTACCTCATCGCCCGCTCCCATCAGCATTCTGAAGGCTGTAGGGGCACTGTACCAAACAGTCACTCCGTATTCTTCAATCATCTTATACCATGTCTCTGGATTGAAACGTCCGCCAATGATGACATTAGACGTTCCTGCAAGCCATGGGCCGAAAATTCCGTATGAAGTTCCTGTTACCCAGCCAGGATCCGCTGTGCACCAGTATACATCTTCTTCTTTAAGGTCAAGTACCCATTTGGCTGTCTGATAATGCTGGACCATCGCATTATGAACATGGAGAACGCCTTTAGGTTTTCCAGTTGAACCCGAAGTGTAATGTAAAATCAAGCCATCTGTACGGTCAACCCATTCAATAGCAAGCTTCTTGCTAGCCTCTGCTAGTTTTTGCTTGAAATCAACATACTTGTCGTTTTCCTCGATATTGTCGCCTACAAGAAGAATATGCTTCAAATCAGGAAGCTCATCGACAGGAACACGCTCAAGAAGCTCAGGTGTCGTCACCAATACCTTTGCCCCACTGTCCTCCAGTCTGTCACGGACAGCACCTTCCATGAATGCTTCAAATAATGGACCTACAATCGCGCCTAGCTTGACCGCCCCGAGAACAGCAAAATACAGTTCTGGAGAACGAGGCATGAAGATAAACACACGGTCCCCTTTTTCAACATCAGCATAAGTTTTAAAGACATTCCCAGCTTTATTTGAAAGCTCCTTCATCTCTTTAAAAGTATATTTTTCCTTGCGCACCCCATCCTGATAATAAAGCGCAATTTTATTTTTCCTGAATCCTTCTGCATGGCGATCAATTGCTTCATATGCCATATTGACCCTGCCCGTTTCAGACCAGGAAAACTCTTTCTCCGCTTCGCTCCAATCAAATTGGCCATGAAGCTCTTGATAATTTTTTAAGTTATGATCCCCTTGTGTAACTGGTAGCGCTTCCACCTTCATGTATCCATCCCCCTTGGCTTTATATTTAAAATCCATTATAGTATAAAAATTCGATTTTCTCAATTTTTAAAATATTAGTAGAATATAATTTGTGATTCAAAATCTTCTGTAGGTAAGTAAGGATTACAAGTACACACCGTTTTACGGCCAGCATAACGATAATTTTGTAGATTTTCTTTACGAAAAAATTCATATTTAAATACAGAAAATTTTGTGAAAGCGCTTTTATCTGTTAGATTTTATGTATAATAGAATTAGTTTGAATTGTTGACGGGTGGTGACTGAATGGAACATAAAAAGACTTATAACGCAAAAGAATTGAAAACTCCTCATGGCCGTTTGATCATTGAAGGCCCGATATCTCCTGAAAAACTTGCAAGCTATGAATTCCATGAAGACTTAGTGGCGTTTCGTCCCCCTGCCCAGCAGCACAAGGCATTGGTTGAGATTGCCGGTCTGCCCGAGGGACGTATCATCGTAGCGCGCTCAGGCCATATGATTGTGGGATATGTTACTTACCTTTACCCAGACCCGCTTGAAAGATGGTCAGAAGGAAAAATGGAAGATTTAATAGAACTTGGTGCAATCGAGGTCATTCCTGAATTCCGCGGCAGCCGAGTCGGCAAGAATTTACTGATTGTTTCCATGATGGATGACGCGATGGAAGATTATATTATTATCACGACTGAATACTACTGGCATTGGGACCTAAAAGGTACCGGCTTGAATGTTTGGGAATACCGCAAAGTCATGGAAAAAATGATGAATGCTGGCGGCCTAACCTGGTACGCGACAGATGATCCGGAAATCAGCTCCCATCCAGCAAACTGCCTGATGGCGCGAATCGGCAAGAGAATTGCGCCGGAATCAATCCAGCAGTTTGACCAACTGCGTTTTATGAACCGTTTTATGTATTGATGACATTATAGATACCTCATCATTCAAGGAGGAAGGAACCATGATCGTCGAGGAAATTATGAAAAAGGATGTCACGACACTTTTTCCTGAAAATACAATTGCGGATGCAATCAAGCTAATGGCGGATAAGAAGATTCGCCATATCCCAATAGTGAATAAGGACAAAAGTGTGATCGGACTGATATCCGACAGGGACATCAAGGATGCCGCCCCTTCTGTGTTCCATTGGGATGAGCATAAGGGTGAACTCGAGAATCCAGTTAAATCGATTATGACGACTAATGTGATCACTGGGCACCCTCTAGATTTTGTCGAAGAAATTTCGGCCATTTTTTATGAACATAATATCAGCTGCCTGCCAATCACCAAAGATAAAAAGCTGGTAGGTATCGTCACTGAGACAGATCTTCTGCATACACTCGTTGAGCTTACTGGTGCACATCAGCCAGGCTCACAAATCGAAGTTAAGGTGCCAAATAAAGCAGGAATGCTTTGTGAAATCGCATCTGTTATAAGTATGAGGAAAGCCAATATCCAGAGCGTACTTGTATACCCTGACCAAAAGGATGAACGTTATAAAATCCTCGTCGTAAGAATCCAGACGATGAATCCAATCGCTGTGATCGAGGACTTGAAAAAGGCCGGACATCATGTACTCTGGCCGAACCTTCCAGGAGTTTCATCATGAGCGATCGCTCTGTATTCGTCTTTTCCGAAGAGCTGCTGAACTACCGCTTCAGCAGCCACCATCCTTTTAACCAGATGCGGTTGAAACTTACGCTGGATTTGCTGCGTAAAATTGGCGCAATTGATGAGGAACATATTGTTGCGCCTCGGATGGCAACGGATGAGGAACTTCACCTCGTTCATGACCCCAATTTTGTAAACGCTGTTAAGCTTGCTGGCCAGGGAAAGCTTAAGGGTGAATCCGCGGAAGGATATGGACTGGGGACGGAAGACACACCGATTTTTGCTAATATGCATGAAGCGAGCGCTTTGCTTGTTGGGGGCACCCTGACAGCAGTGGATTATGTCATGACCGGTAAAGCCAACCATGCACTTCATTTGGGCGGCGGCCTGCATCACGGCTTCAGGGGAAAAGCGTCGGGCTTCTGTATTTATAATGACAGTTCCGTAGCGATCAAATACCTGCAGGAAAAATACAATGCCCGGGTACTATATGTCGATACCGATGCCCACCATGGAGATGGCGTACAATGGTCATTTTACGATGATCCTAATGTATGCACTCTATCGATTCATGAAACAGGACGTTATCTTTTCCCGGGTACAGGAAATGTTAACGAACGCGGCCAGGGCAAGGGCTATGGATATTCTTTCAATATCCCTGTCGACGCCTTCACAGAGGATGAATCATGGTTAGATGCTTATAGGAGTGCCCTGATGGAAGTTGCCGAATTCTTTAAACCAGACGTGATTCTTACGCAAAATGGAGCAGATGCTCATTATCTTGATCCATTGACCCATTTATCGTCTACGATAAAAATTTATCGGGAAATCCCAAAGCTGGCCCATGAAGTCGCCCATAAATATTGCGGCGGCAAATGGATTGCTGTTGGCGGCGGTGGTTACGATATTTGGCGCGTTGTACCAAGAGCATGGTCATTGATCTGGCTTGAAATGATTGAAAACTCAAACTGTTATGGCAGCTTGCCGCAGGAGTGGATAGAAGAGTGGAAGGATCAAGCACCCGTAGAATTGCCACAGGAGTGGGACGATCCTGAAGATTTGTATCCGCCCATCCCGCGCAAACCGGAAATTACCGAAAAGAATGCCCAGACAGTGGAGAAAGCCTTGTATCCAATCCGCTCAAATAAAAAATCTGAAACTGTGTAAGTTTGAAACCGGGAGCATTTGACCCGGTTTTTTGTGTGGTTTTTAATATGCGAGAGAGGTTGATTAGGATACCGGAAAAGGGATTCCGGAGTGTTATTTACAAGTTGGTCGAATTAATTGTGGAGTTGGTCGAATTAATTGAAAAAGTGGTCGAATTAATTCAAAATGTGGTCGAATTAATTCAAAATGTGGTCGAATTAATTGAAGATGTGGTCGAATTAATTGAAAACCTTGCTAGATTCAAATGAATTCATGGTTATTTTAAATAAAAAA